>NZ_JBYSVC010000109.1:0-6787 GCF_057922285.1 Leptothrix toolikensis (SeqCode) | reverse complement strand
GTGTGGATCATCACCACCGCTGGGCGGTATTCGATGAACTGCATCCACTGGGTGTTGTTGTAGGCCCCGACTGGCGAGATGACCAGCTGATCGCCGGGTTCGAGCGGCGGCAACTGCACGCTGTTGCGCACCACGTCGATGTTCATGCACATCGGACCGTAGAGCACCGTTTCACGTGGCTGACCGCGCGGCGGCGAAGCCAAGCGCACGGGGTGGTGATACCAAAAGGCGGTAAAGAGCAGGTTGATGCCCGCGTCCAAGATGGCGGCCGGGGCCCCACTGGGCAAAGTCTTGCGCCCCACCACCGAGGTAATCAGCACTTGAGCGTCATCAACCACCGCCCGACCGCTCTCAAAGATCAGCTGGGGTCGCTCAGCTCGGTAGGCGGTGCCGGCCAAGAAGGCGGTGCAGATCGCTTCAGCGAATTCCTCAGGCTCCGGCACCACTTGATCGGGCGGCAGATAGACGCCTTGCAAGGCGTTGCGTGAGGGCAGGCCACCGCCGATATCGAGGTAATCAAGTTTGATCTGGCCGTCAGCCTCAATGCGCTGCATCAGTCCGCACAGGATCTTGACTTGCACGGCGTAGGCGCGTGGATCAAGGATGAAGGTGCCGATGTGGTTGTGCAGCCCTACCAGCTTGAGATGCGCGCTGGCTTTGACACGGGCGATGACTTCCAGCGCCTGACCCGACTCCAAGTTGAAGCCGAAGCGGCTCCAAGGCTCGGTAAAGCCGGTGGCAAAGTTCAGGCGCAGGGCAATCGGCACCACTTCGGCGCGCTCACGGGCGATGGCCTCGATCAGATCCAACTCGTCAAGGTGGTCCACATGCAGATGCGCTCCTTCAGCGATGGCCCGCTCCAAGGCAGCGCGCGGCTTGTTGGGGCCGTTGAAGAGGATGCGATGGCCCGGCACCCCGAGACGGCGGGCTTTTTCGTACTCAAAGCGCGAGACCACTTCGGCCCATGAACCTTCTTGGTGCAGGACGTTGCAGATCGCGCTGGTGTAGTTGGTTTTGTAGGACCAGCCATGCACGGCCGAGACGCCCCGTGTGGCAAAGGCCTGTTGCAGGCGACGGATATTGCTGCGCAGGCGCTTTTCCGAGGTCACAAACAGGGGTGAGCCGAAACGTTCGACCAGCTCGGCGACCAAGACACCGTCGATGTGGTCTTGGGCTTCAGAGCGCACCCGGCGTTGACCGAATTTATTCAATTGATTGAATTCAAGCGGGGTGATGCGGGGGGCTTCCCAAGTGGGTGTGGTCGTGGTTGTGGTCGTGGCGGTGGCGTGGGCGGGGGTCATGGTGGTACTCATGGTGCGACTCGGGGCGAAGGGCGATGGGTGGTGCCGTACAGCGTGACGTTGACGATGTCGGCCATGGGCACGATCAGCTCGCGGGCATGGCGGATGAAGCTCACACCAGGTTGCGGAGCGGCCAAGGCGAGATCGGCCACTGCAGTGCCCCGCATCAGGGCTAGCAGGGCGGCCGGTAGGTTGCGGCCCACGCCGTGCGAGAGGTAGATCCAAGCTGGAAAACGGGGATTGATCTCGATCAGGTGCAAGGTGCCGTTGGCGTCGCGCAGCATCTCCAGTTCCAGCGGCCCGCGCCACTTCAAGGTCTGCATCAGTTGCTGAGCGGCAAGCAGTAAGGTTTGATCGTCAATGACCACGCCCGCCCAGGCTTTGCCTTTGTCGGTGAGGGCTTGTTTGCGCATCATCACCGGGCCGATCAGCGCGCCCGTGCCGTCACCCAAAGCGGTCAGATTGACCTCCTCACCGGCGACAAACGCTTGCACCAGCACGGGGTAACCCCAAGTTTTGGCGATGTGGTGGAAGCGGTAAGCGGCCTCGGCAGGGTTGTGAACCACGTAGGCGTCGTAGAACACGCCCTTGACCACCAAGGGGTAGACCCAAGCCCCTTCTTCTTCCAGCGTGCAGCGCTCGAAGAAACCGGCATCGCTGATGGTGCGTACCCTGGGGGTAGCGACGCCGGCTTGTTCACACAAGGCGGGCAAGCGGTCTTTGTCGCGGCTGCGCAGTTGCGCCCGGCTGGGTAACAGCATGCGCACGCCACGCTGGCCCAAGCGGCCTTGAAGCGCGATGAAGTTGGGCAGCTCCGAGTCCAGGCTGGGAATGATCAGATCGATGGGCTGCTCGTCCAAGATCTCGTCGAGCCGTTCCATCAAGGCTTCGCTGCCCGCCGCTGGATAGGGCAGCAAGTAGCCGCCATCACAGTCGTCGGGGTGATAAAGGCCGGCGTCGAGGGTTTCATAGCCCAGACCGAGGATGCGCCCCGCAAAACCGGGTGTTTCGCTCAGGCAGCGCGCCACCGCCAAGCCGGGGCCGGGGTTTTCGGGCTTGGCGTTGATGCCCGTGACTGCAATCGTCCAAGGCAGGCTGTTCATGGCAGGGTGCGGCGAAGATGTTGAAAGAAGGCCTCGACACCGACGGTGATCACCGTCGATGGTTGGGCGTAGTTTTTGGCGAGCTGGCTGATGATGTCGGCTTGCGAGTGCCCAGCTTGGGCCAGTTGCAGGGTCTGGCGAGCACTCGGGTTCAGGCTGTAGCTGCGGCCTGTGCGGGTGTCGAAGGCATGGCTATCGTGGCTATCGCCTTGCTGTACCCCACTTAACACCAGATCTTTCAGTCGCTGTGAATCAACGCTTTGCATGATGTTTTCTCGATATGTTGATGTGTTGATGGTCAGCTCGTGGCATGAATGCATCGTATAAATAGATCTGGTAGTGCGCTAGAAGATAGATGGGAGAAATCTTGGAGATATCTGGTGTAACTGGTGTGTTCGTTGATTTCCAAGATTCATCCTTGATTGATAAATAGGATGTCGATCATGAAATCTACGTATCCCAATCATCGTTGGCGCATCACGCTGGCTTTGGCCGAATGGGCCTTGGCATTGACACCTTATGCCGTGGACGGGGTCGATAGCGCAAGCTCACAAAAGCAAGGTTTCAGAACCAGCGGCGTCTTTTTTGATGCGCAATATTTAGAACGCGGTGGCGTCACACTGGGCGTAGCGCGCACGGGGTTGGTCGGTCAGGCTTGGGAGCAAAACGAGCTTTTTGGCTCGGCCCGCATGCACCTGACCCCCGATGGCTTGGCGGGCCGCTTGACCTTGCGTGGCGATATCTACGCCATCGACAACAGCAATCACACCGATGTGACGCACGAAAACAATGCCGTTCGGGTTGTGGCGGGGTCGTTGACTTATCGCAGCTTTGAGCAGCCGATCACCCTGACCTTGGGCTATGCCGACAGCCGCTACGGCGACAGTGCCTTGGGTAACCCCGCTTTGCGGGTGCGGCAGCTCCATCCGGCCATCGAGTGGGGCCTGAACGATGGGGCTGATCGTCTGAGTGTGGGGGCGTTGTGGATTCGCTTTCCCGCTTCAGTGCGTACCCAAAACCTGTCAGGCACCGAAGCCCTGCAAGCGCGCTGGACGCATGACATTCAAGCTGTGGGATCAGGAATCGGTAAAGCGTGGTGCCCTACCCAGTTCAGTCTCAGTGGCCGGGTGGGGCGGGGGTTGTATGGGGTGGATGGCGAGGCAGCGACGGTTTATACGCAATCGGACATGCAGCGCGGTGGATGGGGTTGGGGTGCGCAGTGGTCGTTGCTGCCGACCACCGATCTGCATGTTTCTGGGGGCCGTCACGCCTATGAAGCCGTGAGCCAAGGTACGACGAATCATTATTCTGTGTCGCATATCTACGTGGGTGTGCGTTCTGTTTGGTAATCGAAGGAAATGTCATGAAGTTAATTAAAAAATCATGGGTGATTGTTGTGTTGTTAGCATCTGGCATGGCTTATAGCCAAACGCAGAATATATCGACTGCTTGGTCGGAATCCTATAAGCAAGAAGCTGCTGGTAAATATGCACTGGCTGAGGCCGCACTTGATCCGGTGCTGCGTGAAACGCCTAACCATGTTTTTGC
Organism: Leptothrix toolikensis (SeqCode); assembly: GCF_057922285.1. Classification (NCBI taxonomy): domain Bacteria; kingdom Pseudomonadati; phylum Pseudomonadota; class Betaproteobacteria; order Burkholderiales; family Sphaerotilaceae; genus Leptothrix; species Leptothrix toolikensis (SeqCode). The sequence continues at coordinate 2,835 of NZ_JBYSVC010000109.1, read as the reverse complement.
TTTGATGCGCAAAGCGTGGCTGAGTTATCTGCAAGGTCGCTACAACGATGCCCTGCGCGACTACAACCAAGCTTTGGTCGCCAACCCGCGTTCACTCGAAGCTCGCTTGGCGCTTAGTTTGCCGCTCATGGCCCAGCAGCGCTGGAAGGAAGCGGAACTGGAGTTGCGCAAGGTGATCGCCTCATCGGCTTGGGACTACACCGCCCATAGCCGATTGCTGGTTTGTGAAGAAGCGCAGCGCCAATGGCCTGAACTGGCACGCCATGCGGCCGAGCTGGCCGAGCGCTACCCCTCTGATGCCAATGCCTTGGTCTATTTGGCACGGGCTTACAGTGGGCAGGGCGATGTGAAGAAAGCCCGCGCTGCCTACGCTCAAGTGCTGGAGCGCATGCCGACCCACGTTGAAGCCTTGGCAAAGGTCTCGAACTGATCCACGGGCAGGGGCTTGCTGTAGTAATAGCCCTGAGCCTCATCGCAGCCTTGCTCGCGCAAAAAAGCGAGTTGTTCAATGGTTTCCACGCCTTCGGCAATCGTTTGCAGGCCCAAACTCTTGGACATTTGGATGATGGCGCTGACGATGGCTTTGTCTTCGGCGTCGGTGCTGATGTCGCGCACGAAGGACTGATCAATCTTGAGTTTGGTGACCTTGAACTTCTTCAAGTAGCTCAGCGATGAATAGCCGGTGCCGAAATCGTCGATGGCCAAGTAGACGCCGCGTTCGTGCAGCTTGTTCATCACCGCGATGGCCGCTTGCGGATCGTTCATCGTCACGCGCTCGGTCAATTCCAGCGATAGGCAGCTGGGTGGCAGCTCGGCTTGGGCGAGGATGCGGGTGATCAATTCGGGTAGATCGGGGTGACGGAATTGCACCGCCGAGAGATTGACCGAGATCACCAGATCTTTCAGCCCGCCGTCATGCCAGATCTTGGCTTGCTGCACCGCATCGCGCAGCACCCACTCGCCAATGGGCAGGATCAAGCCGCAGTCCTCTGCCACCGGGATGAACTCGGCGGGCGAGATGGCTCCGAGTTGGGGATGCTGCCAGCGCAGCAGCGCTTCGGCCCCGGTGAGTCGGCCATCGGCCAAGGCGATTTGTGGCTGGTAATGCAGACTGAATTCATGGCGGTCCAAGGCATGACGCAAGGCATTGATCAGTTGCAGATCACGCGCTGAGCGCGCTTGCATCTCGCGGGTGAAGAAGCAGTAGCCGTTGCGGCCGTCTTGCTTGGCGCGGTACATGGCGGCGTCCGCATTGCGCGAGAGCGTTTCGAGGTCGGCTCCATCCTCGGGGTAAATCGCAATGCCCATCGAGGCCGTGACGTTGAGGTCATAGGCCTCGATCTGGTAGGCCTTGGTGACGACTTCGAGCAGTTTTTGGGCCACATGTTCCGCACCTTGAGCATCGGTGTTGGGCAGCAAGACGATGAACTCATCACCGCCTAAGCGCGAGATGGTGTCTTCGTCGCGCAGGCTACGGCGCAGTCGCTGCGACAGCTCCACCAGCAAGGTGTCGCCCACGCTGTGACCCAAGGTGTCGTTGATGTCTTTGAAGCGGTCCAGATCAATAAACATCAGGGCCAATTGGCCGTTGCCATGCTTGGCCAAGCTGAGCGAGTAGCGCAGCCGTTCCTTGAGTTGACTGCGATTGGGCAGCCCCGTGAGGGCATCAAAGCGCGCCAAGAAATCCATGCGCTCTTCGTCGCGCTTGCGCTCGGTGATGTCGTGGACGATGCCCAAGGCGGAGCGCCACTGCCCGCTGGCGTCAAAGCTCAGCTCGGCCCGCTCTTCCAGCCAACGGACGTCGCCGTGGACTTGGATGCGATGTTCGATGTGATAAGGCGTGCCTTGCATGGCGGCCCGCCAAGCGTTGTCCACCGCCATGCGGTCTTCAGGATGCACATAGCTCAGGAAGTCGGCATAGGTCACCGGGTGACCCTGCGGCAAATCGAAGATGCGATAAGTCCCCTCGGACCACTCCAGCGCCTCGTGGGCAACGTCCATGTACCAGCTTCCAATACGGGCCACCGCTTGAGCCCGCTTGAGGCTGGCTTCGCTGCGTTGCAGGGCCAGTTCGATGCGTTTTTTCTCGGTGATGTCTTCGTAGATGCCGAGCACGCCGATGACTTCCTCGGCCCTATTGCGCAGCGGCACTTTGGAGGTCTTGAGCCACAACGGCGTGCCGTTCGGTGCGGTTTGCGGCTCTTCGTAAGCCAGTTTCCCCTGCCCGGAGGCCATGACGTCGCGATCATCGCGGCGATAAAGCTCAGCCTGCGCATACCAGCTCAATTCAGTATCGTCCTTGCCGATCACCTCGGAGGGTGAGTTTTTGCTGGCATCTTGGGCAAAAGCCGGGTTGCAGCCCAGATAACGCAGCGCTGTGTCTTTCCAGAAAATTCGCAGCGGTGCGGTGTCGATGATGGTTTGGAGCAAATTGCGCGACTCGGCCAAGGCGTCTTGGGATTTTTTCCGCTCCGTGATGTCAGAGAAGAATGCGGCCATCCGGTTGGGGCCGGTTTGAAAAGCATGAACCTCAAAAGCGCCTTGGATACTGCCTTCGGCATAGACGATTTGTTCGGTGTGAAAGCGCTCGCCCGTGGCGGCAACACGTCGATAAGCCGTTGGAATCTCGGTGTGGATCAATCCGGGAAAGGCTTGCTCAATGGTTTGGCCGATAAACGACTGGTTGTTCACCCCCAATATAGTGTCGGCGGCGGGGTTGGTGTCCATGAAGACCAGTCGGCCATCGGTTTGGAGTTCGTAGAGATGGGCGCCGAACGGGGCGTTGTCGATGATGTTGCGTAGCGACATCTCCGCCAGCTTGCGTTCGGTGATGTC
>NZ_JBYSVC010000108.1:0-7054 GCF_057922285.1 Leptothrix toolikensis (SeqCode) | reverse complement strand
GATATCGGTCACCAGCAAGAGCACGAACAGAAACACGATCGTGCCGAGGATGTCGCCGCCAGCCGGGGCGCTGTCGATGCGCGTGGCCAGATCGAGCGCTTCAGCGTCGGTCAGCGCCAGCACCCGGGCCTTGGCTTGGCCCAGATCGACACCACGTTCGGCCAAAGCTTGGGCCACATCGTCGCGCTCCAGCGCCGCCAAGGCGCGGGTATGGGCAGCGGTTGGGGTCGCCGCTGCGCTCACTTGGGCCACGGCTTCGGCGCTGATCACCGTCGCTTGAGCGCTTTGCATCATGCCCATGCCAGAAACACAGACTGCCAACATCATCACCAACGCCCGCGAACGGGTACCAAGGGTCGTTTTCATCAAGGAAGCTCCTGAAAATAAGAAACAATCAACGCAGGACCGGCACTTTAACGCCGCCATGCCCCCTCGTCATGCCTCTTGCTTCCTCTCACACCCTGCCCTGCCTCATCTTGACCGGCCCGACCGCCAGCGGCAAAACCGCCGCCGCTTTGGCCATCGCCCGTGATTTCGCATCAAAAAATCAGCCTGTGGAGCTGATCAGCGTGGACTCGGCTCTGGTCTATCGCGGCATGGATATCGGTACCGCCAAACCCAACCATGCCGAGCAAGCTGAAGTCCCGCACCACCTGATCGACATTCGTGATCCGCTCCAAAGCTATTCAGCCGCCGACTTTGCGAGCGACGCCGCCAGCCTGATCGCTGCCATCCACGCCCGAGGCGCACTGCCGGTGTTGGTCGGCGGCACCATGCTCTACCTCAAAGCGCTCTTGGAAGGCATCGACCCCCTGCCCGCAGCCGATTCGGCCCTTCGAGCCGACCTTGATCAACGCGCTGCGGCCCTGGGTTGGCCCGCGCTGCACGCTGAATTGGCGCGCATCGACCCGATCACCGCTGCCCGCCTTGCGCCCAACGACGCCCAGCGCATCCAGCGTGCCTTGGAGGTCTGGCAGATCAGCGGCCAGCCCTTGTCGTCCTTGCATCGCCGCCACCAAGAGGCCGCCCCGATCCCCGACCCCAAGGTGTTGTGGTTGTCGTTGGAGCCCGAGAACCGCGCTTGGCTGCACGCCCGGGTGCAACAGCGTTTTGAGGTCATGCGCGAGGCCGGTTTGATCGACGAAGTGCGGGCTTTGCGCGCACGCGGCGACTTGCATCTGGACCTGCCTTCGATGCGCTGCGTGGGCTATCGCCAGACGTGGGCAATGCTTGATGGCGAGATCAGTCCCACCCAGTGGCAGGAGCAAGTGGTTGCGGCCACGCGTCAGTTGGCCAAGCGCCAACTGACTTGGCTGCGCAGCACCCCCCAGCGACAAATCCTTGCCGCCGACGGCCCAGATCCCATCCAGCGCGTGCTCGATCACGTCCAAGCATGGGCCTCAAGCCGTCAAATCCATCAAGCCTGTTAGAGTGCCCGCCTTAAGCCTTGCAGCAGCGAAGACCAAGGGAAAGAACCGATGCCGATCGAGCTCTATAACAAAGATGGTTTCAAGCGCCTGATGTTTTGCGACCTGCATCTGGACGGCACAGAAGCGGTCCAGAGCAATCAGTTCCTCATCGTCAATGGGGACACCGGAGCCATCATCGACCCGGGCGGCAACTTGGCTTACAACTCGCTGCTGCTGGGGGTGACGCACCATTTCCCGCCGTCCAAGCTCTCGGCCGTGATCGCCTCGCACGCGGACCCGGACATCATTGCCTCGCTGGATCGCTGGATGACCGCAACCACCGCGCCGGTGTTTATCGCCAAGGTCTGGGAGCGCTTCATCCCGCATTTCTGCAAACCCGGCAAGACCGACGGCCGCATCATCGCGATCCCCGATCCCGGCATGCGTATTCCGGTGGGCGAAGGCGAACTCTTTGCCCTGCCGGCGCACTTCATGCATTCGGAAGGCAACTTTCAGTTTTGGGATCCGGTGAGCCGCATCCTCTTTTCAGGTGATCTGGGCGTGTCGATGGGCGGCAACCCGCGTGAGTACATCACGTCGTTGGCCCCACACCTGCACCGCATCGAGCCCTTCCATCGGCGCTACATGGTGAGCAACAAGATCTTGCGGCTCTGGGTCAATATGGTCTACAAGCTGCCCATCCGCATGATCGTGCCGCAGCACGGCTCACCCATCGTGGGCCCTGCCGTGCGCGAATTTATTGACTGGGCCAACAAGTTCAGTTGTGGCATCGACTTGATGAGCGAGCGCGACTACATCATGCCGGCCTGAGATCGCTCAGGTCTCAAGCTCAGGGCGCGATGAACTCGGCCCATTCGTAGAGCGCAGCCAGCACGTTTTGCTGGCGCTCTAAGGCGTCTTCGCTCAGCCGGCCCTCCTCTTCGGCCAGCATCAACGCCTCGCCCAAGGTGTCGATGCGCTCTTGGAAGGCCGCCAGCGTCAAGCGCCCTTCTTCCGCCCCAACACCTTCAAGCAGCCAAGCCGCGCAGTGCTGCTGCCAGCGGGCTTGCTCGGCCTCGCCCAAGCTGTCCGGGAAGTTGCGTGCCCGAAAGCGAAACAGTAGCTCTTCCAGTCGGGGATCGTCGAAGTCGATGTCACGCCCTTCACGCGCCCGATCGGCCATGGCCTCAGGCCCCAAGCGCCGCCAGCGCTCCAGCCGTGCCCGGTCTTCGCGGCCCAAGAAGCCGCCGTAGAGATCTTCGTCCACATCGACCGGCGCAGCCTGCACCGCTTCGGGTCGGGCAAAGACCTCCGGCCACAGGCCCATGAGCTTTGGCGCGTGCTCGGTGGCCCAAGCGCTGTGGCGCTCAATCGCCGCCCAATCCACGCCCCAACGCTCGGCCTGCGCGGCCGACAACGTGCCCAAAGCACTGATCACCACGGGTGACTTGTTGATGTGGATCGTTTTGATCGCCAACCGCGCTTGGCCCTCAGGCAAGTCCTCGGTCTTGGTGTAGAGCCGCAAGCGGATTTGCTCGGCGCTCAGGCCCAGCAGCTCACTCGGGTCAGCGGCCAAGTCCCAAACAATCACTTCGTTTTTGTGGATGGGATGCGGTGCCAGCGGCCAGACCACGGCGATACAACCGCGCTCGGCACCGTACATGCCTGAAATGTGCAAAAACGGCTTGCCCTGCGCTTGGGCCTTGTGCATCTCGGCCACCACCGCGTCTTTGCTGCGCAGCTTCAAACAAAAATCAAACAGCTTGGGCTGCTTTTGGCGAATCAGCCGCGCCAAGGCCAAGGTGGCATGCACGTCAGAGAGCGCGTCGTGCGCCGCCTCATGCAGCAAGCCGTTGGCGGCGCTGAGGTGCTCAAGCTTGAAGGACGGCCGACCGTCTTCGTGCTTGGGCCACGTGATGCCCTCCGGGCGCAAAGCGTAGGCGCAGCGCACCACATCGACCAGATCCCAGCGCCCACAGCCGTTTTGCCATTCACGCGCATAGGGGTCTATCAAGTTGCGCCAGAACAAGTGCCGGGTCACCTCGTCGTCAAAGCGGATTGAGTTGTAGCCCAAGCCGACGGTGCCGGGCTCGGCCAGTTCATCGACGATGGCCTGCGCAAAGGCTTGTTCATTCACACCTTGGGTCAAGCATTGCTGCGGCGTGATGCCGGTCAGCAAGCACGACTCTGGGTCTGGCAGTCGGTCACGCGGCGGCTGGCAATAAAGCATCAGCGGCTCACCGATAACGTTCAATTCGGCATCGGTGCGCAAGCCCGCAAACTGCGCCGGCCCGTCGCGCCGGGGGTTGATGCCGAAGGTTTCGTAGTCGTGCCAGAAGAAGGTGGTGCTGGTGCTCAGAGCAGAACTCCCAAGGTGGAACTGTGTGAATGCGGGCGATTATCCGTCCCGTCGATAATTAGCCGTCCTGCCACCCTTGTCTGTCCCCGACCCCAAGCGCGCCCATGAAGCTCTCTGCCACCATCATCACCCTCAACGAAGAACGCAACATCGAACGCTGCCTGCGCTCGCTCCAAGGGGTGGCCGATGAGATCGTGGTGGTGGATTCCGGCTCGACCGACACCACCCTCACCCTCTGCGCCCGCTACGGCGCGCGGGTGGTTGCGCAGCCGTGGTTGGGCTATTCGGCGCAGAAGAACTTGGCCAACGCCCAAGCCGAGCACGACTGGATCTTGAGCCTCGACGCCGACGAAGCCTTGGATGAGCCGCTGCGCCAAGCCGTCTTGGCCTGGAAAGCCCGCCCCACGCCCACCCCGGCGCGCATCAACCGCATGACCAACTACTGCGGCCACTTTGTGCGCCACGGCGGCTGGTACCCCGACCACAAGGTGCGCCTTTTTGACCGCCGCCAAGCGCGCTGGGAAGGCCTGATCCACGAAGACCTGATCGGCGTGGACCGCCGCAGCGCCGAGCTGTTGCCGGGCCACTGCCTGCACTACTCGTACTACACGCTCGACGAACACCGCGCCCAAACCCAACGCTTCACCACCCTCTCGGCCCAAGAACTGCACGCACGCGGCAAAAAAGCCAGCCTCACCAAACGCTTCCTAAGCCCCGCCGCCCGCTTCCTCTCCGACTACCTCTTTCGCCTCGGCTTCCTCGACGGCTCCGCCGGCTGGCACATCGCCCGCATCTCCGCCCACGCCACGTATCTGAAGTACAACAAGCTGCACAAGCTGACCCAACAGCGCTGAGATGCCCCGCCTGTTGTTCATCCTTTTCCCCCTTCTCCTCGCCGCCTGCTCGACGACGCAGCAATCGAGGTTGGGGAGTGCGGCGGTGACGCCGTTGAGTGATTTGAATATGGTGGGTGATGCGATTCCGGTGGTATTGAAAGCGGCGATGGAAGAGCCCATTTATGGGGTGCCACAGGCACGCGGGTGTGCCGAGATCAAGGCACAAATTGCGGCGTTGAATGCGGTGTTGCCGCCGGATGTGGATGCGCCGCCACCGGCGGAATCGTCGGCCTCAGCCGCGCATGCGCGTTTGGGGATGAGTTTGGTGGAGCGCGGCACAGCGGCCACCGAGGACGCAGCCATTGCGGCGGTGCAGCGCTCGGCCGAGGGCGTGCTGCCTTTTCGGACGTGGATTCGCAAACTCTCAGGCGCTGAGGCAGCGGCGAAAAAAGCGGTCGAGGCCGTGGCCGCAGGCACGGCGCGCAGAACGTTCCTCAAAGGCTTGAGTGCCGGGCAAAATTGCCAGCAGTAGCGCCGGGCTGGAGGCAAGAAAAGAACATGCGCCCGCAAACACCGCCATCGACATGACCGCAGCCATGGGGATCGAGCTGCTGACGGAGCCTCAATATCGACACCTGCAAAAGCTCGGTCCTTGTGACGCCAAAACATCGAGTTGGCTGCACACACTGCCTTGGAGAGCCCGCATGAACTTGCTTCGGTTTATCGCCCTTTCATGCTTGGCTTTGGCCGCCGGATGCGGCGGTGGTTCGTCATCGAACCCACATGCCACGTATCAGCAAGCGGCAGCGGCAGCCAATGCCAAAGAAGCCGAAGCACGGGGATGGGCATCACCTACGCCTTGCACCACGGCTGCGCAGTGCGACGCCCTGTTTTTTGTACCGCCGTCGGGGGTCTGTTCATGCCCGTCTTATCTGGCTTACTCCTTGGCCGCGCCCTCCGCCAGTGCTGCGAGTGCCGCCGCTGCCGCGCAACAAACCCTCGCCCAGCAAGCCAGAGTTCTCGGTGGTTGGGTCAACACCTGCGCCTGCATCACAGCCCTGCCCACCCTCACTTGCACAGCCTCAACGTGTGCGCTGGCTTGGTAGAGACTGGAGTTCATACAGCGCCGCGACAGTAGCCCTCCTGATGTACGAAGTCTTCGTCTTCAGGCATCTTGCGAGATATGCGAATGGCTCGCATGAGGCGACTGTCATGAACAAAGTACTTTTCCCCTTTGTATGTCTAGGCGCACTGTCCCCAGCTTTGGGTGAGCAGGTCTATAGGACGGTGGATGAACGTGGCGTGGTCAGTTACTCTGATGTACCTGCATCCGGAAACAAGTCGCAGAACATCACGATCAAAACGGTTTCTCCTGAAGAAAAGGCGGCAGCGATAGAGAAGCGACAGCAGTTTCTCGAAGAACAACGCCAGAAAAAAGAAATCGAGGCGGTTGAACGTAAAAAACGAAAAGCTGAGTGCAGTCTGTTATTCGCCCAACGGACCCAACTGAATCTTCCTGGACCGTACAGCATTCCCATCCCTGACGGCGATGGTGCTGTCCTTGTCGTCGTAGGCCGAGCAAAACTCGACTTATTGGAAGATATCAAGCATCAAATACAGCAGAAGTGTCAGTAAAACTGAGCTGAATCATTCAGCCTACATCCCCATCCACATAAACCCAGCGGCCTTCGAGGCGCACAAAGCGGCTGGTTTCATGCAGGCGAAAAGCACGGCCGCTGAGTTTGTTGCGGGCGACAAATTCGACGCTGGCGTGGTCGGCATCGTCGATGTGGTGGCGGCGGACTTCGAGGCCGAGCCAACGCAAACCGGGTTCGTTGGGCGTGAGATCAGCGGGGCAGGTGTCGGGGTGCCACGTGGCCCGCACGTAGTCGAGCAAACCGAGCACGTAGGCGCTGTAACGCGAGCGCATCAGGCTGGCGGCGTCAGGGGCTTGCAGGTGCAGCGGCCCTTGGTGATAGCGCCCGCAGCAGTCGGCATAAGCCGCAGCACTGCCACAAGGGCAGGCGTCCTTGGCGGCGAGAGCAGAAGAAGCGGTATGGGTCGAGGTAGGGGTTCGGGACATGGGCCCAATTATCGGGGGCCGCCGCTATCATCCCGCCCCATGCTATTTCTGCTTTCGCCTGCCAAATCGCTTGATTTCGAGACCCCCACGGCGGTCCACGCCACCAAGCCGGCTTACAGCCACGAGGCTGCGGCGCTGATGGAGCTGCTGCGGCCGTACACCCCGGCGCAACTGGCTGAGTTGATGGATGTGTCAGAAGCGCTGGCGCAGCTCAACGTGGCACGCTACGCCCTGTGGCGACCCAGGGCGACCCCGAACAACAGCAAGCCCGCCGTGCTGGCCTTCAACGGCGATGTCTATGACGGCCTGCAAGCGCGCAGCCTCAGCGCCGAGGATTTGGCTTGGACGCAGCAACACTTGCTGATCC
>NZ_JBYSVC010000107.1:0-7160 GCF_057922285.1 Leptothrix toolikensis (SeqCode) | reverse complement strand
AGCTCAAAAAGCAAGGTGCCGACGACATCATCGTCTTCGCCGGCGGCGTGATCCCGGCGCAAGACTACGGCTTCCTCTATGACGCCGGCGTCAAAGGCATCTTCGGTCCCGGCACCCCGATCCCCGCTTCGGCCAAGACGGTGTTGGATCAGATCAGGGCCGCCGTGCAAAGCTGACCACCCATTCAGATCAAGCTCTCACCCGTTCGCTGCGAGGGATGACTCCCTGGGTCCGTTCGGGCTGAGCTTGTCGAAGCCCAAGCCGCTCTCATCACCGCATGAAACCCTTTTTCGTCTACCTTCTGCGCTGTGCCGACAGTTCGTACTACTGCGGGCAGACGGACAACATGGAGCAGCGTCTTGCGCAGCACGGTGCGGGCGAAATGGGCTACACCGCGACCCGCAAGCCGGTGACCTTGGTCTGGCAAGGCGAGTTCGAGACCCGCGAAGGTGCCATCGCTTTCGAGCAACAACTCAAAGGTTGGTCTCGCGCCAAGAAAGAAGCCTTGATCGCCGGGGACTGGGGGCAGATCCAAGAGCTGGCGCGGTCCAAGGCATCCACCGTCTCACCCCCACCCGTTCGCCCTGAGCTTGTCGAAGGGCCCATGCATACCGTTCGGGCTGAGCCTGTCGAAGCCCAAGAGGCCCTTCGACAGGCTCAGGGCGAACGGGACATGGATCAAGCGCTCTTCGAAGCGATCCTCCATGGCACAGCGCCAGCCCAGCGCCGTGGCATGGCCAAGACGATCACGTTGTTGGAATCGACCCGGGCCGATCACCGCGCTCGGGCCGATGCGTTGCTGACGGCGTTGCTGCCGCACACTGGCCGCTCGTTTCGTTTAGGGATCTCGGGGGTGCCCGGGGTCGGTAAATCGACCTTCATCGAAGCGCTGGGCCTGTACCTGATCGGCCTGGGCCACAAGGTGGCGGTGCTGGCGGTGGACCCTTCAAGCAGCGTCTCGGGTGGCTCGATTTTGGGCGACAAGACACGCATGGAGCAGCTCTCGGTGCATCCGAGCGCCTACATCCGTCCCAGCCCCAGCAGTGGCACGCTGGGCGGCGTGGCCGAGAAAACCCGCGAAGCCATGTTGGTGTGTGAAGCGGCGGGCTACGACATCGTCATCGTCGAGACCGTGGGCGTCGGCCAGAGCGAAACGGCCGTGCAGGGCATGACCGACATGTACACGCTCTTGCAGTTGCCCAATGCGGGCGACGACCTGCAAGCCATCAAAAAAGGCGTGATGGAGCTGGCCGATTTGGTGGTGATCAACAAAGCCGATATCGATGCCGCCGCCGCCACCCGCGCCCAAGCGCAAATCGTCTCGTCCCTGCGGCTGCTGGGGATGCACGGCCACCATGGCATGCCCAGCGGCGAAAGCTGGCAGCCCCAAGTGATCCAACTCAGCGCGCTTAAAAACGTGGGTGTGGATCGCTTCTGGGTTCAGGTGAGTCGCTTTCGGGCGCTGCAAAGCGCCAACGGTCGGCTGGCCACACGCCGCCAGCAGCAAGCCCAGGCGTGGATGTGGGACACCATCCATGCCGAATTGCGCCTTCGTTTTTCGCATCACCCTGCCGTGCAAAACGCACTGGCACAGACCGTGACGGCCGTCGGCAGCGGTCAGTTGGCAGCCTCTACCGCTGCGCGCCGACTGCTGACGCTGTTCACGGCAACGTCATAACACCCCTCCCCCATCACCGGAGACACCATGCACGACATCAACGTATTGCTCGATAAGAAACGCGCTGCGGCGCGCCTGGGTGGCGGCCAGCGCCGCATCGACGCTCAGCACGCCAAGGGCAAGCTGACAGCGCGCGAGCGCATCGAATTGCTGCTGGACGAAGGCACCTTCGAAGAATGGGACATGTTCGTCGAACACCGCTGTGTCGATTTCGGCATGGCCGACACCAAGATTCCGGGTGACGGCGTGGTCACCGGCTACGGCATGATCAACGGCCGCTTGGTCTTCGTTTTTAGCCAAGACTTCACCGTCTTCGGCGGCGCTTTGAGCGAAACCCACGCTGAAAAAATCTGCAAGGTCATGGACCAAGCGATGAAGGTCGGCGCACCCGTGATCGGCCTGAACGACTCGGGCGGCGCACGCATTCAAGAAGGCGTGGCCAGCTTGGGCGGCTACGCCGACGTGTTCCAAAAGAACGTGTTGGCCTCGGGCGTGATCCCGCAGATCTCGATGATCATGGGCCCTTGCGCGGGCGGGGCGGTGTATTCGCCCTCCATGACGGACTTCATCTTCATGGTGAAGGATTCGAGCTACATGTTCGTCACCGGCCCCGAAGTGGTGAAGACCGTGACGCACGAAGACGTGACGGCCGAAGAGCTGGGCGGCGCTTCCACCCACACCACCAAGAGCGGCGTGGCGGATCTGGCCTTCGAGAACGACGTCGAAGCCTTGATGATGCTGCGGCGCTTCTACAACTACCTGCCACTGAACAACCGCGAAAAGCCCCCGGTACGCCCGAGCGGGGACCCGGCTGCACGGCTCGACTACTCGCTCGACACCTTGGTGCCGGAGAACGCCAACAAGGCTTATGACATCAAGGAATTGATCGTCAAGGTGGTCGATGACGGCGAGTTCTTCGAGCTGCAACCCGACTACGCCGCCAACATCGTCATCGGTATGGCGCGCATGGAAGGCCAAACGGTCGGCATCGTCGCCAACAACCCGCTGGTGCTGGCCGGCTGCTTGGACATCAAGAGCTCCATCAAGGCCGCGCGCTTTGTGCGCTTTTGCGACGCCTTCAACATCCCTGTGATCACGTTTGTGGACGTGCCAGGCTTCATGCCGGGCACCAGCCAAGAGTACGGCGGCATCATCAAGCACGGTGCCAAGTTGCTTTACGCCTACGCCGAATGCACGGTCCCGAAGGTGACGGTGATCACCCGCAAGGCCTATGGCGGCGCGTATGACGTGATGGCTTCCAAGCACCTGCGCGGCGACGTCAACTTCGCTTGGCCGAACGCCGAAATCGCCGTGATGGGGGCCAAGGGCGCGGTGGAAATCATCTTCCGCGAGGACAAGGGCGACCCGGCCAAGCTCGCGGCCAAGGAAGCCGAATACAAGGCGCGCTTTGCCAACCCGTTTGTGGCGGGCGCACGCGGCTTCATCGACGACGTGATCCAGCCGCACGAGACGCGCAAGCGCATCTGCCGCTCGCTGGCCATGCTCAAGGACAAGAAGCTGGAGAACCCGTGGCGCAAGCATGGGAACATTCCGCTCTAACCCGAGCCCCAGCCCACACATCGCATGAGACGTCTATTCACCTTCAGCCCAAGACCTGCTAGAGGGCATGTCACCGTCACCCCGTCGCGCCTGATTTGGCTCTTTACGGTGGCGAACCTGCTCGCTTTCCATCTACCGCTGCTGAGTTATCTGCGCAGCACGGTGGCTTTGGGCAGCCCGCTAGGGCTGGGGGTGTTGGTCATTTTGGTGTGTTTGTCCACGATGTTGATGTGGCTGGTGCTGGGGGGTGCAAGCCTGCTCTCGCCCCGACTCATCAAGCCCTTGGCGCTGATATTCTGCTTGGTCAATGGCTTGGCGCTCTACGCCATGAACAGCTATCAGGTGGTGCTCGACCAAGACATGATCAGCAATGTCTGGAACACCAACAGCGCTGAAGCCACGGCCCTGTTCCACCCCAAGCTGTTGATCTACCTCGCCTTGGCGGGCGTGCTGCCGGCGTGGTTGGCGTGGAAGCTGCCCTTGGCGGCTGAAAGCCGTCTACGGCGTGCGGTCCATGGGCTGGTGACTTGGGTGGTAGGCGGCTTGATCGTCTTCAGCCAATCCAGTGCTTGGCTGTGGATGGATCAAAACGCCAAGGTCGTGGGTGGCTTGATGCTGCCGTGGTCGTACACCATCAACACGGCCCGGCATCTCTCAGAACAGCACGACGCGCACCGCCAGCTGGCACAACTACCACCGCTGATTTGGCAAAATCCATCGGCCACGTCCAAGCCCGTCACGGTGGTGCTGGTGATCGGTGAGTCGGCCCGCGCGCCCAACTTCTCGCTCTACGGCTACGCCCGCGAGACCAACCCGAAGCTCAAGCAGCGTCAGGCCCAAGCACCCGCGCAGCTCCAAGTGCTACCGCTGGCGCATTCGTGCTCCACCTACACGACCCGCTCGCTGGAGTGCATCCTCGCGCATCAACCCCAAGCCACCTCGATCACGCACGAAGTGCTGCCCGCTTACTTGAGCCGTTCCGGGCAAGTGGATGTGGTCTGGCGCAGCCGCAATTGGGGCGAGCCGCCCATGACCGGGGTGAATGTGATTCGGGGTGACGCCTTGGCGGCGCTGTGTGTGCCGCCGCAATGCACTCGGCCCGATCTGGACGACAGCCTGATCGCTGGTCTGGAGCAAGACATGGTGCGTGCTGGCCCCCAACGCCAGCTGATCGTGCTGCATCAAGCCGGCAGCCACGGCCCCGAATACCACAAGAAGTACCCAGCCGACTTCGCCAAGTTCTTACCCGCCTGTGACTCGGTGGATTTGAAAGCGTGCAGCTTTGAGGCCCTGGTGAACGCCTACGACAACAGCGTGGCCTACACCGACGATCTGCTTGATCGACTGATCAGCACCTTGGAGCGCCAAACAGCGCGCCGCACCGTGCTGATCTACCTCTCCGACCACGGCGAATCGTTGGGCGAAGGGGGCTGGTACTTGCATGGCGCGCCCGACATGCTGGCCCCCAAAGAGCAAAAAGCGATCCCCTTTTTGGTCTGGATGTCGCCGGCCTTTGCCCAAGATTTCCGCGTTAAGCCAGAGCGGCTGAGGGGTACGCCTAACGCACCCAACACGCAGGGCCTGATTTTTCACAGCGTCTTGGGTGCCTTGGGCGCGCGTAGCCCCGCTTATCTGGCTGAGCAAGACATTTTTGAAGCCCAAGGCTCCCGCCCATGAGCCCCTCCTTTCCATTTTGAGGCCTGACCATGTTCACGAAAATCCTGATCGCCAATCGCGGCGAAATCGCCTGCCGCGTCATCAAGACCGCTCAGAAAATGGGCATCAAGACCGTCGCGGTGTACTCCGAAGCCGACAAGGACGCGCGTCACGTTGAGCTGGCCGACGAGGCCGTGCTGCTGGGCCCCGCGCCGAGCCGTGAGTCCTACCTTGTGGCCGACAAAATCATTGCAGCAGCCAAGGCCACCGGCGCGCAAGCTGTGCATCCGGGCTACGGCTTTTTGTCAGAGAACGCGGCCTTTGCCAAGCGCTGCGAGGACTCGGGGCTTGCCTTCATCGGCCCGCGCTACTTCAGCATCGAGGCCATGGGCGACAAGATCGCCTCCAAGAAGCTGGCCCATGCCGCCCAAGTCAGCACCATTCCCGGCTACAACGACGCCATCGACACGCCTGAGCAAGCCGTCGAGATCGCCAAGGGCATCGGCTACCCCGTGATGATCAAAGCCTCGGCCGGCGGCGGTGGCAAGGGCTTGCGCGTGGCGTTCAACGACAAGGAAGCTTTTGAGGGCTTCTCGTCGTGCCGCAACGAAGCGCGCAACAGCTTTGGCGACGACCGCGTCTTCATCGAGAAGTACGTGCTGGAGCCGCGCCACATCGAGATCCAAGTGCTGGGCGACTCGTTCGGCAACGTGATCTACCTCAACGAACGCGAATGCTCGATCCAGCGCCGTCACCAAAAGGTGATTGAGGAAGCGCCCTCGCCCTTCATCTCGGACGCCACCCGCAAGGCCATGGGTGAGCAAGCCGTGGCGCTGGCCAAGGCGGTGAAGTACCAAAGCGCGGGGACGGTGGAATTCGTGGTCGGCAAGGACCAAGACTTCTACTTCCTCGAAATGAACACCCGCTTGCAAGTCGAGCACCCGGTCACCGAGTGCATCACCGGCCTGGATCTGGTCGAGCAGATGATCCGTGTCGCTGCGGGCGAAGCGCTGAGCATCAAGCAAGAAGACGTCAAGCGTGAAGGCTGGGCGATGGAATGCCGCATCAACGCTGAAGACCCGTTCCGCAACTTCCTGCCCTCGACCGGCCGCTTGGTGAAGTACCAGCCCCCGGCAGCGGATCTGGAGCAATCGGTCCCGACCTTGCAAGGTCCGGCCTACGCGGGCAACAACTTCGGCGGCGTGCGGGTCGATACCGGCGTCTATGAAGGCGGCGAGATCCCGATGTTCTACGACTCGATGATCGCCAAGCTGATCGTCCACGGTCGCGACCGCCATGAGGCGATTGCCAAGATGCGCGAAGCCCTGAACAGCTTCTTGATCCGTGGCATCAGCTCGAACATCCCCTTCCAAGCGGCCTTGCTGGCGCACCCCAAGTTTGTGACGGCCGAGTTCAACACCGGCTTCATCGCTGAGCACTACGGCAAGGGCTTCAAGGCCGAAGACGTGCCGCACGACGACCCGCTGTTCTTGGTCGCCTTGGCCGCTTTCGTGCGCCGCAAGGCTAGGGAGCGCGCCGCAGGCATCAGCGGTCAACTGCCGGGTCACGGCGTCAAGAACACCCCCGACTTTGTGGTCGTGGTCTTGGGCGAAGAAGGCAACAACGTCTATCACGACGTCAAGGTCAGCAGTTACGACAACAGCACCGGCTCGGCCAATGTGCTGGTGGGCGACAAGACCTACGCCATCCGCAGCCACACCAAACTGGGCGAAGCCCTGATGACCGGCCTGTGCAACGGCACCCCTTTCAGCGCCCAAGTCGAACGCGGCCAAGGCAAGCGTGCGCTGGCCCTGCGCGTGGCGCACAACGGCACGCAGATCGACGCCTTGGTGCTGTCGCCGCGCGCTGGCTCGCTGATGAAGCTCATGCCCTACAAGGCACCGCCCGACACCAGCAAGTCGCTGCTCTCGCCCATGCCGGGCCTGCTGGTCAACATCGCCGTCCAAGTCGGTCAAACCGTCCAAGCCGGTGAACGCCTGGCCGTGATCGAAGCGATGAAGATGGAAAACATCCTCACCGCCCCCCAAGACTGCAAAGTCGCCGAAGTCCTGGCCAAAGTCGGCGAAAGCCTGACCGTAGACCAACCGATCCTGCGGTTCGAGTGAGGCCCCGTCATGCGCAACAAACCTTTCAAGATTTTGGGCATTCAGCAGATCGCTATTGGCGGGCCGGATAAGCAGCGGTTGAAGACGCTGTGGGTGGATATTTTTGGCTTGGCGGTCAAGAGCACTTTTGTGTCGGAGCG
>NZ_JBYSVC010000106.1:0-7206 GCF_057922285.1 Leptothrix toolikensis (SeqCode) | reverse complement strand
TCAACCTCTCGTCCAGCGCCGTGCGCTCAGGCGGCGCGGGGCAGTACGTCGATTACGCCGCCGCCAAAGGCGCGATTGATGTCTTCACCTTGGGGCTGTCGAAGGAAGTGGCCGGCGAAGGCATTCGTGTCAACGCCGTGCGCCCCGGCATCACCGACACCGAGATCCATGCCTCCGGCGGGCAACCCGGGCGCGCTTGGCAGATGGCACCGCAATTGCCCCTGCAACGCCCCGCCCGCGCCGAAGAAATCGCCCAAGCCATCCTCTGGCTGCTGTCCGACGCCGCCAGCTACACCACCGGGGCGCTGTTGGATGTGAGCGGGGGGCGGTGAGGCAACACGATGTACGGTTATCTAAAAATTTAGATAATTGAGTACCATCATGAAAACCTTGCAATGGATCGGTACCAGTCGGGATGATGTGAGCGATTTCCCGGCTGAGGCGCGTAGGGAAGTGGGTTTTGAATTGTTCGCCGTGCAGAGCGGACACATGCCAAGTGACTTCAAACCGATGCCACAAGTTGGCAAAGGTGCCTATGAAATTCGCATCCATGTATTTGGCGAATGGCGTGTCATTTATGTGGCTCGTATGGCTGATGTGGTGTACGTCTTACACGCTTTCCAGAAGAAAACGCAGAAAACTCGCAAGGAAGATCTTGAGCTGGCGGCTCGGCGCTACCGGCAAATCACAGGAGAAGGCGCATGAAAAATGAGACCGTGATTCCGTCGAGTGGCAATGTGTTCGCCGATCTTGGCTTTGCACCGGAAGAGGTCGTGTTGCTGACTTTACGTGCTCAGTTGATGGCTGATCTGCGTGAAACCTTGGCTGAACGCGCATGGACGCAAGTCCAAGCAGCACAGGCACTGGGTGTCAGCCAGTCACGCATCAGTGATTTGGTACGCGGCAAATGGCAGCAGTTCAGCTTGGATATGCTGATTACTTTGGCTGTACGTGCTGGTCGTCGGGTGCATGTGGCGTTGGAGCCTGCGCACTGACCTGCCCAGAACCCCGTTGCAACGGATTCTGGCGCAGGCGCTCTAATCACTGCTTCTTCAGCACCGCGTTCAAGCTCTTGGTCTTTTCGGCGCTGCCATGGCTGGAGCCGAAGAAGTACGACACCACTTGGGCCGAGATGGTGGTCAGGGCCCCCAAGATGTAGATCACGATGTCTTTGGTGCCTTCCTTGGCCAGTTTTTCGGAGTCGCCGCCGAACAGGATGTACCAAAACAAGTAGAAGGTGATGCCGACGATGAAGATCGACAGCAGGGGCTGAATGTTCTTCGCCAACCAGCTGGCGTGCTCGGACTGCTGCACCATCGTTTGGTTCACACGCGCATCGGCAACGTCTTCCATGACCGCTTTTTTGTCTTCGAGATCCAGTTTGGCGTACTCCAGTTGGTACTGCATTTCAGCCTTGCGCATTTCGTGCTCGAAGGCCGCGTGGTCGTCGTCGGTGTGACCCCCTTTGTCAATCGCGTCGCCGACGGTGTCGGCCAGATTGGTGCCGGCTTTGGAATCGATGCCGCTGCTGATCAGATTGGCCATGGTTCAAACTCCTTCAAGCGCACGACGGACCCAGCCGAAGATGAATTTCTTCTGGTCGCCATTTTTTTTGCAGATGTCCACATAGCGAGCCACCTTGTTCAGCGTGAACTTGCTGATGAACAACTCGGGGTCGATGGCGTTGAGGGCCTTGAGCGAATCGTCGTTCATCACGCCGCTGGCAGGGCTGACCTTGGCGGCGATTTGGGCCAGTTTGATGCTGGTGCCGGTGCCCGCGTTGACGCCGAAGTCGAACACCGATTCAGCGATGTGCTGATCCTTGAGGTCGTCGCCGCGCACCCGGTCCCAGTAATTGGTTTTGTAGAAGCGCGCAATCTGTTGCAGCAAGTTGGCGTCGCTGTCCAGATTTTTGGGGAAGTTGGGTTTCTTGCGCAGCTCATCAACCGTGATCCAACCCTCCCACTTGGGGTTCATCTTGCGGGCAATGCCGCAATAGGTCTCGCCACCCCGATCGGTGGGGTCGTTGACATAGCCCCCTTCCGACTTGAGGGTGGCTTTCAGCGCGGGTGCGAAATCAGCCATGGTGGTGGTCCATTCGTTGATGATTTTTGAGGATCAAGGCAACTGATCGAGGGCTTGAAGGTAGCGCAACTCAGTCATCAAATCATCCCATGCCAAGGCAGGCTGTGTCGGTAACAGATGGCGTCGATGGGCTTCGCTGGAGGTGTTTGGGTGCCAAGTACCTCGTTCTTGGGCTTGGCTCAAACCGTCGAGCAGCTCATCGACCGGCCGGCCGTCGCCGACGCTTTGGTTGCACAGCAGCACCATGTCGCAGCCGGCGTTCAAGGCGGCGGTGGCTGCATCGGCGTAGCTCAAAACTTGGCCGCCCGCGACGCCTGGGATGCGTCGCGCGCCTTCCATGCTCAGGTCGTCGCTGAAGATCGCCCCGGTGAAGCCCAGATTGACACGCAGGATGTCGTGCAGCCAGCGGCGCGAGAAACCGGCCGGGCGGGCATCCACCTTGGGGTAGATCACGTGGGCGGGCATCACGCTGGTGAGCACGCTGCTCAGCCATGCGTAGGGCAGGGCGTCGTCGGCCAAGATGGTTTTGAGCGCGCGTTCATCGACGGGCGTATCGACGTGCGAATCGGCCGCCACATGGCCATGACCGGGGAAGTGCTTGCCGCAGTTGGCCATGCCCGCCAGCAGCAGCCCGTGCATCAAGCTCTTGGCCAGCACGGTGGTGACGCGGGCATCGCGGTGAAAGGCACGGTCGCCGATGACTTGGCTGCTGCCGTGGTCCAGATCCAGCACCGGGGTGAAGCTCAGATCCACGCCGCAGGCGCGCAGCTCGGTGCCCAAGACATAACCAGCGGCGGAGGCGGCATTGCTGGCCGCCAGCGCACCGCTGCCTTCGCCCTTGCGGCCATCTTTCATCCACAGCTCGCCCAAGGCCCGCATGGGCGGCAGATGGGTGAAGCCGTCGGTGCGAAAGCGCTGCACGCGCCCGCCTTCGTGATCGACGCAGATCAGCAGATCGGTGCGAATCGCTTTGATCTCGGCCGTGAGGGCCGCGAGTTGGGTGCGGTCGTGCCAGTTGCGCGCAAACAAAATCAAGCCGCCGGTGAGCGGATGCGCCAAGCGACGGCGGTCGTCGGCGTTGAGCGTGGTGCCAGCGATATCGAGGATGACAGGTGCGTGGGTCATGGTGTGGGGGATGCGGAAAGGGTTTCGACCACGACGAAGCTGACGGCTTGCTCGCTTTCGTCGCTGAGGGTGACATGGGCGCTTAAACGACGGGCGTCGAACCAAGCGGCGAGCTCGCCGTGCAGCCGGATGAACGGCTGGCCGCTCGGGTGATTCAAAATTTCACAGCTGCGCCAAGTCATGGGCATGTGCAGACCCATGCCAATCGCCTTGGAGAAAGCTTCTTTGGCTGAAAAACGGGTCGCCAGATAGGCGATGCCCCGGCTTTCGGAACGGTGGCGGCGGTACTGGAACACGCGCAGCTCGGTCGGCCCCAGCACCTTCTCGGCAAAGCGGTCGCCCTTGCGCTCCAGCGTGGCGCGGATGCGGCGGATGTCGCAGATGTCGGTACCGATGCCGTAAATCATGGAGCCTTGCGTCTTCCTGAATCAGGGAAGGGATTGTCTGCTGAAATTCAGGCCCTCACCCCCGGCCCCTCTCCCGCAGGCGCGGGCGAGGGGAGCCCGCCCACATGGATCCGTTCGCCCTGAGCTTGTCGAAGCCCAGCCTGCTTGGCACACCGGCCCTTCGACTGAGCTCAAGCCCCTTGACGCCGAACGCCTGAGACCGTAGATTGCGGTGCATTGTTGCAATTTGTATCTGTGGGAGGGTGTATGAAAAAGCAATGGATGTGGATGGTGGTCGGGTTCACCGTGGCGCTGGCTGGGTGTCACGGGAGTCCGAAAGATACCCCGGTGCCGTTGCCGGTGGTGCCGGTGACGACGCAGAACCAGACGGTGACGCTGGACGCAGCCGTGCCGCAGGCGCTGGGCGCACAGGTGGCCGCAGTGCTGTCGCCGATGGGTGCGGCCAGCGCACCGGGGACGAGCCTAGCGGTGCCGACTTCGAGCAACGGCACGGCCAGCGAATCGATGGTGCTGGCGGTGGACGCGGGCAACAACATCTTGCTGGCCTCGGTGACCGGGCCGGGAGCCTCGACCACGCTGAGTGCCGACTCGACCGCGCTGGTGCTGGCGCGGCTGGCGCTGGGCACCCCGGCGGCGACGGTCAACCCGGCCCAGATCAATGCCGCCATTCGGGCGGGGGCCGGGTGGCCGAACCTGGTGACCCAGGTGCAGCAGGCCGCCGCCGCTGGAACCTCGCCGGCCACCTCGACGGCGGTCTATGACGCCTTGCTGACCCTGCTGGGACAGATCGGCCCGGTCGCACAAGGGCCGATGACGCCGATGCACGGCCGCGTGCATCCGCTGGCTGCTCCGGTGGTCACCCCGAGCGTGACCACGCCGGCACCGTACACCCTGAACGCGCAGCTTTGGTCGGGTTACCGACTGGCTGTGGTGGGTGCCCAAGGCCAAGGGGTCGAAGTCAGCAACACCATGCCGATCACTTGGGCGCTGGCCAGTGCGGACACCGATGGCCTGCCGCTGTGTGCATCGAGGGCGGGCATGACAGGTGTCAACCCGAACTGCTCGGTGCTGGTCGACCGGATGGACATGACCAGCTACATCGGTCTTACGCTGAATCTGCCAGTCAGTCGGGTCACGACCAGCACCGGGGGCAATGGCGACGCCTTCAACCTGACAGTGCAGCAAAACCCCCTGTCGCGCACCGCCAACGTGACGCATGTCGTCAAGGATCTGGTGCTGATGACGATCGATATGCTGACGGCGGGAACGGCCCGAGAGGTCATTGGTCAGTGTGTGGGCGGTGCGGTCGACGCACTGCTGCCCCCGGCCGAACTGGCGACGCTGGCCTTGGCCGCAGATGCTGGGCCGATCAAAGCCTATCTGAACGATCTGAAAGCCGGTTTGACCGGCAAATACAGGCTGGCCTCACTCGTGAGCACATGCATGAAGATCGGCAGCACCGATCCGGCCCAGGTCGATGGCGGTGCGGGAACCTTTGCACAGGCCGCATGGGCCTTCGTCAAGGGATTTGGCGGCTACGTAGCGGATAAGGTTGTCAGCCCGGTCACCACCCTGATCGGCGCGGGAGGCACCGGCATGACACTGGGCATGACCGTGGCGTTGTGGAACACCCCCGACCAGCGCTACGGGGTCTGCATGGTGAAAGGTGCGCTGGCCAACTGTGCGACGCAGTTGAGTTTCAACCCGTCTACGCTGCGCGTGGCACCGAGCACCCCTCGGCCGACCCCGGCGACGCTGAAGGCCAAGGACGGCAACGGGCTCGATACGCTGGTGCCGGACGACATCGAGTACGTGTCGGACCAGCCGTCGGTGGTGGCGGTGGTCGCCAAGACCGGGACACTGACCGTGTTGGCGCTGCCGGCGGGCACCAGCTCGGCCACGGTGACGATCAAGGCCACCGACCGCTCGACGGGCCTCAACGCCAGCTACACAGTGGTGGTAGCGCCGGAGGGCTTCACCAAGGTGTCTGACACCGGCCAAGACCTGCCCGCCGACGCCCCCACCTGGTCCTGCGTGCGCCACAACGCCACGGGCTTGTTGTGGGAGGCGCATGTGACACGGGGTACGGATGGCAATGGCAACTGGATCTTGCATCCCTGTTCGTGGGATGCCGCCCAGCAGTGCTCCGGCTACACCAACTTGGGCAACGGCAGCCCGTGGGACGCGCCGTCGGTGACGGGCAGCGTGTGCGGCAAGCCAGGGCGGCTGCCGACGCTGGATGAAGGCACGGCCTTGGTGAGCGACCCAGCCTATGTGGCAGCCAACTCACCCGCCGGTACGTTCAAGACCACTTGGTTCGGTGCGGATGACTTGGCTTGGTGGGGGGGCTGGTCCTCGTCCCCGGTGGTGGGTTCCCCGTCCCTCGCCTGGATCGTCGATTTCTACGGCGGCTACGGCGGCGGCAGCTTCAACGTCCGCTACGGCGGCTACTACGTCGGCCTCGTCGCGGGGCCGTAGTGCGGTGGTGTGGTTCGTGTGCCCGTCAGTGTTTTGATTTTTGACAGGGCCCTCACCCCCGGCCCCTCTCCCGCAGGCGCGGGCGAGGGGTAACCCAAATCCCCCCGGCCCCCTTTTTCAAAGGGGGTGACATTCAGCATGGCTTGAGGCGCTCCCCTTTGGAAAAGGGGGGCCGGGGGGGATTCGGGTTCAACGCGGCGCGTAAGCCTGCTGGATGCAGCGCTGGTAGTCGCGGATGGTTTCCGTGTAGCCCAGCTCCAGCGCGTCGGCGATCAGGGCGTGGCCGATGGAGACTTCGCGCACGCCGGGGACAGTGCGCAGGAAGTCGGCGAGGTTGTCGCGGTTCAGATCGTGGCCGGCGTTCAGCTCCAGCCCCACGGCCAGTGCGGCTTCGGCGGCGGCGCGGTAGCGGGCTAGCACGTCGGCTTGCTGCGGCGTGCCCCAAGCGCTGGCGTAGGCCTCGGTGTAGAGCTCGACGCGGTCGGCCCCGACTTCACGCGCGGCGCGCATTTGCTCAGGCGTCGGGTCCATGAACAGGCTGACGCGCACGCCCAAAGCGCGGGTCTCGGCCACGACCGGGGCGAGGCGCTCGAAGTCGGCCGGAAAGTTCCAGCCGTGATCCGAGGTGAACTGTCCGACCGAATCAGGCACAAAGGTGGCTTGATGGGGCCGCACGGCGCGGATCACGTCCATCAGGTTGTGAAACGGGTTGCCTTCGATGTTGTATTCCACCTGCGGCCAGCCTTTGAGCAGCTCGGCCAAGTCGGTGACATCGCCCGCGCGGATATGGCGCTCGTCGGGGCGTGGATGCACCGTGATGCCTTGGGCCCCGGCTTCGAGCACGAAGCGCGCGGCACGGGTGACGCTCGGGATGCCCAGATGACGGGTGTTGCGCAACAGGGCAACCTTGTTCAGGTTGACGGACAGGGCAGTGCGCTGGCTGGGGACATGGGGCTCGGGAGCGACGAGAGGATTCATCCGGTTTTTTCAATCAAGCAGTTGTTGGACGTCCACCATCAACTGGCGGGTGCGCAGGGTGGTGGTGCCGAGATGATAGTGAAGTGCTGCGCGCAGCTGCGGCCGGATCGCTGTCAGCACCGGCTGGCATTGC
>NZ_JBYSVC010000105.1:0-7272 GCF_057922285.1 Leptothrix toolikensis (SeqCode) | reverse complement strand
AAAAGCTTGACGGTGGGCCCGCCTTGCTGCGCTGGTTCAGCGATCAGATCGCCGAGCCAGAAGGCGGGCGTGACGAGCAAATCGTGCGGCTAGAAAGCGAAGCCGATCTGGTCCAAGTGGTGACGGTCCACAAGTCAAAGGGCTTGGAGTACCCGCTGGTCTTTTTGCCGTTTGCGGCCAGCGTGCGCCGGGGCGGTCAGGGCGGTGGTAAAGGCGATGGTAAGGGCGGTGATGAAACGGACTCGGAGGACCAAGACGACGAGCGGCTGGACCAAGAAGCCTTGCGCGAAGACATCCGCTTGCTCTACGTGGCCCTGACCCGCGCGCGCCATGCGCTGTGGTTGGGGCTGGTGCCGCCCTCGGCCACCACCGCCAAGGCCGACCCGCAAGGCGTGGGGGCCACGACGGTGACGCGCAGTGCCTTGGGCTGGCTGCTGGCTGGGGCAGAGATCGTTGCGGATGACGCTTGGCAGATCAAAGCGCCCGATCTCCCCGCCTTGCTGGGGCAAGTTTGGTCACCGGCGTCACCGGCGTCACCCGAGCTTTTCCATCTCAGCCTTGCTGCGCAGGAGGGCGATGCGTTGCCATGTACGCTCTGGCAAGCCCGCAGCCTGCCGCCTTTGGTGCTCGACGCCCCAGCCTACCAAGCCCGCTTTGAGCGCGATTGGGCCATCGGCAGCTTTTCAGCTTGGGTGCGTGATCTGGACCATCACGATCCCGAGGACATGGCGTTTGACTCCGATGGTGCTGGTTTTGTGTCCGTTCGCCCTGAGCCTGTCGAAGGGTTGATGCAAGAGCAGCCCTGGCACCGCTTCCCCCGAGGCTCCGAAGCCGGTCGCTTCATTCACGCCTGCTTGCAAGGCTTGGCGCAGGCCGGGTTGGCCAGCGTCCACAAACCAAGCTTTGCCGAGGCCTTGCAGCGCCGCTGTGATCTTCAAAATCCGCAAAGTCAGCCAAGTCAGCCCAGTAAGGGCTGGTCGGCTGAGACCTTGGTGCCGTGGCTGCAAACCATCGTCGAGACGCCCTTGCCGGGGCTCGGCGCGCCGCTGAGCGCCGCCGACCGGGTCTTGGCCGAGATGGAGTTCTGGATGCCTGCGCCCACGGCCTCGTTGCAGCAGCTGGACGGCGTGTGTCGGCGTCACGGCTGGCCGGGGCTGGATCGGCCGGCGCTGACTCAAGGGGTGCAGAACGGTTTGATGATGGGTTTTGCCGATCTGGTGATCGAACACGCCGGGCGTTATTGGGTGCTGGACTACAAGAGCAATCACTTGGGCGAGCGCGATGGTGCGTATACCGAGCGCGCGTTGGTCCACGCCGTTTTGCAGCATCGCTACGACGTGCAGGCCGCGCTCTACCTGATGGCCCTGCACCGGCTGTTGCGCCAAAGGCTGGGTGCCGCGTATGCGCCGGAGCGCCATCTGGGTGGGGCGATGGTGCTGTTTGTGCGCGGCATCCAAGGGCCGTGTGCTGGCACCGTGTTGCTGCCCGCCACAGCGGCTTGGTTGGCGGATCTGGACGGTCTGTGGGCCAAGGAGCCGGTATGAACGTTGCGATGAACGACGCTGCGACGATGTTGCGTACCTTGCAGCGCTGGCGCGATGCGGGCTGGTTGCGGGCGCTGGATTTAGCGTTGGCGCGCTTCATCCACAGCCTTGATCCCGAAGCCAAGCCCTTGCTGCTGCTGGCCACCGCCTTGCTGGCGCAACTCGAATCGGCCGGGCACACCTGTTTGCGCCTTGATGGGCTGCTGGGGAAAGAGCTGGGGAGCGACTTGGCTTGGCCGGTCGAAGCCGTGCGTGAACTGAATGACGTGCTGGATGGCGCTTTGGGGGAGATGAGCAGCCCCTGTGTGGGTCATGCCGAGGCCGGCTCTACGCCCTTGGTGCTGGATGGCCCGAGGCTCTATTTACGGCGCTACTGGATGGATGAACAGTCCATCGCTAAATCGCTGCTGCAACGGGTCCGCACACTCCCCCACGTGCAGGCCAACGCCCATCACAACGCCCATCAGGCGCAGGCGGTGCTGCAAACGCTCTTTGATCCGACCGATGCCTTGGACTGGCAACAAGTGGCTTGCGGGCTGGCGCTGCGCCGGGGCCTGACCCTGCTGACCGGCGGGCCGGGCACCGGCAAGACCTACACCGCTGCGCGTTTGCTGGTGCTGCTGCAAAGCTTGGCCGATCAGCCTCTGCGCGTGGCCTTGGCAGCGCCCACCGGCAAAGCGGCGGCCCGCTTGCATCAGTCGATTGAATCGGCCTTGGTCAAGTTATCCGGACTCTCTAGACTCTCCGGACCTGCTGTGCGCCACCTGACCGAGCATTTGCGGCCGGCGCAGACCTTGCACAGCTTGTTGGGCGTGCAGCCAGACAGTCGGCGCTTTGTGCATGACGCCAGTCAGCCGCTTGATGTCGATGTCTTGATCATCGACGAGGCGTCGATGGTGCATTTGGAGCTGATGGCGCGGGTGCTGGAAGCCTTGCCGCTCACGGCGCGCTTGATCCTGCTGGGCGACAAGGATCAGCTCGCTTCGGTCGAGGCTGGATCGGTGTTGGGCGATCTGTGCGATCACGTGCCGGATCGGCCCTACGCGCCTGAGACCTGTGCATGGATACAGGCATCGACCGGCCAGATCTTGCCGCCGCAAGTGCGCGCTGGACCCATGGACCCCGTGTTGGACTTGGCGCAGCAGGTGGTGATGCTGCGCACCAGTCAGCGTTTTGGTGGGGCCATTGCCGCCTTGGCCCAAGCGGTCAACACCGGCGACGCCATGGCAGCTTGGGCGTTGCTGCACGCCGCTGGTCCAAAGGAATCCGGTGAGCCGGGTGAGTCGGGTGAGCCGCTGGCGCTGCAACAACCGCAGCACGCCCATGCGCTGGGGGAGCTGGCGCTGCATGGACGCGCTGGGGCGGCGGGCGGCTATCGCAGCTTTCTCAGCTTGCTCAAAGCTGGGCCAGCCCATGACGGCGTTGATGGGGCTGAAGGCGGGGACGCTCGCCAGGCATGGATTCGCCAGTTGTTGCGCAGCTTTGAAGGTTTTCGGGTGCTGAGCGCGCTGCGCGAAGGCCCTTGGGGCGTGACCGGGCTGAACAAGGTGATCGAGCAAGCCTTGGCCCACGCTGGGCTGATTCGGCCAGGGAGTTTGGGCGGCGGCTGGTACGAAGGTCGCCCGGTGATGGTGACGCGCAACGATCCGGCCTTGGGGGTTTTCAACGGCGATGTCGGCATCGCCCTGCGCAACCCACGCAACCTTGCGGACGCGATGCTGCGGGTTTGGTTTCTGGACGGCGAGCAATTGCGCTCGGTCGCCGCCAGCCGTCTAGCGGCTGTGGAAACCGCGTGGGCGATGACGGTGCATAAATCCCAAGGCTCTGAGTTCAGCCACACCGCCTTGGTCTTGCCCGATCACGGCAGCGCAGTGCTGACCCGCGAGCTGGTCTACACCGGCCTGACCCGCGCCCGCCGCGCCTTCACCCTCATCGCCCCCAACCCCGAAGTCTTCACCCAAGCCCTCCAACGCCGCACCCGCCGCGCTAGCGGGTTAGGGGCCGTGCTGGCAGCAACCCAGGGTCACCCTTGAGCATGAGCCCTTGGATCGTCATGAAGTACCTGATCACCGCTGCTTTGGTGGTCTTGATTTCAGAGTTCGCCAAACGCAGCGACAAGCTCGGCGGCTTCATCGCCGCCTTGCCCTTGGTGACGGTGCTCACGCTGATCTGGCTGTACCTCGAAGGCCAACCGGCCACCAAAATTGCCAGCCACGCCAGCTACACCTTTTGGTACGTCGTCCCGACGCTGCCGATGTTTCTGCTGCTGCCCTTGCTGCTACCCCGCTTGGGCTTTTGGCCCACGCTGGGGGTCTGCATCCTCGTCACCCTGGTGCTTTTTGCCCTTTGGGCGCTGCTCCTGCGGCGCTTTGGGGTGGAGTTGCTGTGAATCCTTGAATCATCACTTGATGCTGAAGCGCACCAAGATGGGTTGGTCATCCACGCCCTTGATGGTGGCGACCACTTTGGCACCGCTGGCGAGCTTGATGCCTTTGGCTTCGAGCTTGTTATCGCCCGCAGGCTTCAAGTCGGTTTCAATCTTCTCGCTGCCCTGAAGAACCGTCAGCTTGCTGCCGCCCATGTCGGCTGTCGCATACGGTTTGCCATGGTCTTCCACGTACAGGGTCACGCCGTCGCCTTGGCTAACCAGCTCGAAGCCCAGATCGCTGGCACTGCGCGTGATGCCGCCGTGCTTGGGTTTCATATCGCCGTGGGCCATCGCGGTACTGAAAGCCAAGGCGCTGAGCGCCAGAACGATGCCACGCATCAGATTCAAAGGGCGTTGTTGTTGCATGTCGATTTTTCCGTTGAAACGTGGCGCACTTGAAGGCGGCACCACAAGGCCTGATGAGGATCGGGACGGGGATGGATGGCTCGCTCGCCCACGCACCAGAAGATCACGGGGGTGAGCAAGGTATCGAGGAGCGTCGAGCTGATCAGGCCGCCAAAGATCACCACGGCCACTGGATGCAGGATCTCCTTGCCTGGGGCATTCCCTGACAGCAGCAGCGGCGTTAGTGCAAATGCCGCCACCAAGGCGGTCATCAACACAGGAGTCAGGCGCTCCAGCGAGCCGCGCACGATCATGGCCTGATCAAAGCGTTCGCCTTCGAAGTGGCACAAGTGGAGGTAGTGGCTGATCTTCAGGATGCCATTGCGGCTGGCAATGCCGGCTAGCGTGATGAAACCGACCATGGTGGCGACCGAAAGCGTGACCCCACTCAGCCACATCGCCACCACGCTGCCGATCAGAGCCAGAGGAATGTTGGCCATGATGATCCCGGCCAGCACGGCGGACTGGTAGCGCGAGTACAGCACCAAAAACATCAGCATCAGCGAGACGATGGACAAACCGACGATCAGCTGTGTGGCTTGTTCTTGGGCCTGGAACTGGCCCTCCAAGCGCATAAAAATGCCGCTTGGCAAAGGGGTTTGCGCCATCACTTGGCGGATTTTGGCCACCACGTTGCCCATGTCAGAGCCATCGGTGTTGGCATAGACAACCATACGTCGGCGACCATTTTCACGCCCGATCTGGTTGGGGCCATCCCATGCTTCGACGCTGGCAAGGCTGGCCAACGGTAGGCGTCCGGCGGGCGTGTCGATCAGGGTACGGGCCAAATCTTGCGGCCCACGCGCCGCATCAGGCAACCGCAGCACCAGCTCGTAGCGACGCGTACCTTCGATGATTTGCGCACCATGAGCACCGTCGGTCAAGGTTTGGAGCAGCCTCAAGGCCTCGCCCGGTGAAAGACCCGCCTGAGCCACCTTGCGCTGATCGAGCCGCACGACGATCTGGGGAATCAGCACTTGCTTTTCCACGCTCAAGTCCACCAGACCGGGCACGCTGGCCAAGTCGGCGTGCATCTGGTTGGCCAAGCCCCGCAAGGTGTCGAGGTCGTCACCGTAGATCTTGATGGCTATTTGGGCGCGCACGCCGGAAAGCAAGTGATCCAGTCGATGTGAGATCGGCTGACCGATCGCGACTTGGGCAGGCAGGGAGGCGAGTTGAGTACGGATCTTGGCCATCACCGCTTCGCGGTCCAACGGCCCGTGGTCGCGGCGTAAATCCACATCCATTTCGGCTGAATGCACCCCTTCGGCGTGCTCGTCCAGTTCAGCTCGGCCCGTGCGTCGGCCCACTTGGGTCACCTCGGTGATCTGAGCGATCAGGGTCTCGGCCATCGCGCCCAAACGATTGGCCTCGGCCAGCGACGTTCCCGGGTTGAACATCAGGGACAGCACCAGTGAACCTTCGTTGAAGGCGGGCAGGAAGGCGCGAGGCATGAATGGCACGCTGACCGCAGCGACCAAGACCGCCAGCGCCGCCCCACCGATCAACTTCTTGGCGCGCGGAAAGGACCAAATCAGGACACGGGCATCCCAACGTTTCAGCCATGCCACCAAGGGACTATCCCCTCGGCTGAGGTGTTTCATGCCGGGTAGCAGGTAAACACACAGCACCGGGGTCACGGTCATTGACACCAGCATCGAGGCCAAGATCGACACGATGTAAGCCATGCCCAGCGGCGAAAAAAGCCGCCCTTCGATGCCGGGTAGGGCAAACAGCGGTACGAACACCAGCACGACGATGACGGTGGCGTAGACGATGCCCGAGCGCACTTCGACGCTGGCTTGGCGTATCACGTCCAGCAAGGGAGTGGTCACGGCGGCCTCGCGGTGAGTTCTGAGGCGGCGCAGGATGTTCTCGACATCCACCACAGCGTCATCGACGAGCTCCCCAATAGCGATGGCCAAACCGCCAAGAGTCATCACGTTGAGAGACTGCCCGAACATTTGGAAGACCAAGGCCGTCATGGCCAAGGACAGCGGGATGGCGGTCAGTGAGATCAGCGTGGTGCGGGCCGAGAGCAAAAAGGCGAAAAGCACGATGGCGACCATCACGGCACCGTCGCGCAGGGCCTCGGTGACGTTGTGGATCGAGGCCTGGATGAAATCGGCTTGGCGGAACAGCACACGCGGTGCTGCCAAACCGGAAGGCAGGCTGGGTTGCAGTTCGGTCAAGGCGGCCTCGATGGCCCGGGTGAGGCTGACCGTGTCGGCCGCCGGCTGCTTTTGCACGCTGACGATCACGGCCGGAGCCCCTTGGTAGCCTGCATCACCTCGCTTGAGACCGGCCGCAAAGCGCACATCGGCCACGTGAGCGAGCAAGATCGGTCGGTCTTGCTTCCAAGCCACGGCCACGCCTTGAAGGTCTTCGATTCGGTTCGTGCGACCGATGTGACGGATGAGGTATTCGCGGCCGTTGAGGTCGATAAAGCCGCCGCTCGTATTGCTGGCAAAGCCCCGCAAGGCGTGCTCGATTTGCGAAAGTGTGACGCCGAACTGCGCCATGCGAGCCGTATCGGGCTCGACGCGCAACTGCCTTACCTCGCCGCCGATGGGAATCACCTGCGAGACCCCCGCAATGCCAAGCAGACGGGGCCGCAGGACGAAATCGGCGTACTCGCGGGCTTGCATCGGCGTGGCTGTGGCTGCACCGGGATCGGTGCTCACCTTGATCGGCAAGGCGATCAGCATCACCTCGCCCATGATCGACGATACCGGACCCATCACTGGCGTGATGCCGCTGGGCAACTGCTCACGCAATTGGGCCAGGCGTTCGGCCACCGATTGACGGTTGCGGTAGAGATCCGTGCCCCAGTCGAACTCGGCGTACACCACCGATAAACCCACGCCCGAGGTCGAACGCACCCGGGTGATGCCC
>NZ_JBYSVC010000104.1:0-7307 GCF_057922285.1 Leptothrix toolikensis (SeqCode) | reverse complement strand
TTGAATCCATGTCCGGCAGCACTTTTGGCAAGCTTTTCTGTGTGACCAACTTTGGCGAAAGCCATGGACCGGCCATTGGTTGTGTGATTGACGGCTGCCCTCCGGGCTTGGCCTTGTCCGAGGCCGACATCCAGCCGGATCTGGACCGGCGTCGTCCGGGCACCAGCCGCCATGTGACGCAGCGCAATGAGCCCGATGCGGTCGAGATCCTCTCCGGGGTCTACCAAGGGCGCACCACCGGCACACCGATTGCGCTTCTGATCCGCAACACCGATCAGCGCAGCAAGGACTACGGCAACATCGCCCAGAGTTTTCGGCCTGGGCATGCCGACTACACCTACTGGCACAAGTACGGCGAGCGCGATCCGCGCGGCGGTGGGCGCTCCTCGGCCCGGTTGACCGCGCCGATGGTGGCCGCTGGGGCTGTGGCCAAGAAGTGGTTGCTTGAGCAATACGGCACCACATTCCGAGGCTGCATGACGGCCATTGGTGATCTCGATATTCCGGTCGAGGATTGGAGCCAGATCGGCTCGAACCCGTTTTTTGCCGCCACGGCCGACGCCGAGCGCATTGCTACTCTTGAAGCGGCCATGGACGCGCTGCGTAAAGCGGGTGATTCCGTCGGTGCGCGGCTGCAAGTGGAGGCCTTGGGCATGCCGGTGGGTTTGGGCCAGCCGTTGTTTGACAAGCTCGACGCCGAGATCGCCTACGCGATGATGGGCATCAACGCCGTCAAGGGGGTTGAGATCGGTGACGGCTTCGAGACGGTGCGCCAGCGCGGTAGTCTGCACGGCGATGAGTTGTTGCCCGAGGGCTTTGCCTCGAACCATTCGGGCGGTACCTTGGGCGGGCTCTCGACCGGCCAAGACTTGGTGGTGCGCTTGGCCATCAAGCCAACCAGTTCCATCCGCCTGCCTCGGCGCTCCATCGATATCACCGGCGAGCCAGCGGTGGTCGAGACCCACGGCCGGCACGACCCGTGTGTCGGCATTCGCGCTGCACCCATCGCTGAGGCCATGTTGGCTTTGGTGGTGATTGATCTGGCGCTGCGGCACCGGGCGCAATGCGGCGACGTGCGGGTGAGCACGCCGCGTTTGCCGGCGTCCTGCCAAACGGGCTGAGGGCCCGCGCTTGTTGCCAGCCTTTGCGGCGCTGTCTGCCGCCTACTTTGCTGCGTTGGGTCTGTTCAATTTGTACGCCCCGCTTTGGTTCCAGAGCTGGGGCATCGGGCCGTTCGGCTTGGGGGTTTTGGCGGCTGTTCCCAGCTTGACCCGCTTGTTCGGACCCTATCTTTGGGGTTGGTGGGCGGACCGGCATGGCGAGCGGGTGCGCTGGATTCGCCGCGCCTGTGCAGCCACGTGGGTCTTTGCGCTGCTCTATCTCTGGCCCGTGCAAGGGTTGCCGCAGGCATGGCAAACCGAGCCCTTGGTTTGGCTGGCGGTCATCACCGCTGGGGTTTTCCTGAGCAATGCCGGCATCATGCCCTTGGGCGAGGCGGTCGTGAGTCAGATTGTCTCGGCCGATGGGGCCTTGAACGCTGGGGCTTATGGCCGGGTGCGGGTTTGGGGGTCGGTCGGTTTTCTGTGCAGCGTGTTGGGGTTCGGTTTTTGGTTTGAACGCATGGGCGTGGGCACCTTTGCCCCGGCGCTGCTGCTGATCTTTACCTTGGTGTGGGCCACCAGTTACTGGACACCTTTGCAACACGACGGTGTGCGTGCTAGCCAAGAAGATGCGATGCCGTCGATGGCCCCGGTGTTGGCACAGCCCGAGTTTCGCTGGGCGTTGGCTGGCATTGTCTTTACCGTGCTGGCGCACATGGCGCTCTATGCGTTTTTGTCGCTCTACCTCACCGCACTCGGGCATGGTCCAGCGGTGATCGGGGCGGCTTGGGGCGTGTCGGTGGCGGTCGAGATCGTCTGGTTCTGGTTCCAAGGCCGCTGGTTCGGCACGGCCATCCACCCTTGGCTGATCGCTACGTCGCTGGTGAGTGCGTTTCGATTTGCTTTGACCGCTGCGGCTGGCATGCATTTGTGGGTGCTTTTGCTGGCGCAGGCGCTACACGCTTTGAGCTTTGCCGCCCAGCACACGGCCAGCGTGGCGTTGATTCAGCAGCATTTTCCGGGGCGTTTACGCGCCCGTGGCCAAGCCCTTTATTCCGCTGTCGGGTATGGCGTGCCGGGGGTTTTGGGCAGTTTGGGCGGCGGCTGGCTGGCGCAGCATCTGGGCTATCAAAGTATTTTCTGGGCTGCGAGCCTCTCCGCTTTGATGGGGGCGGTCTGCGCATGGCGGGCCATGAAAGTGTCGATTTCCCCCGCTTCCGTATAGTTTGATCAGCACTGTCAGGTATTGCCAAGTTTGGCTTGTACAACGCTTACTATGCTTTTTATCAACTCGTGGGGGGGGGTGAATTCTATGCTGGCTCTTTTTAGACGGCGCTTGATGCTCACCGCCGGGGGGTTAGTGGTGGGCAGTGTGGGGGTCGTCGCCGTCTTGTATTCACCGGGTATGCATGTGGATAGTCTGTGGCTTCAGTCCGGTGTGATGGCAGCAGTCGCGGGCGTGGGAGGGCTGATGCTATGGTTGCTGGTTCGCCAGTTGCAGGCCTTGGAACATGCCCTGAAGCAACGCTCGGCGGCCGAACAGACCGCCACCGCGCTGTTGAACCAGATGCACTCCATCTTGGCCACGGCACCGGTGGGCATTGCGTTCACCCGCCACCGACGCTTTGAAATCGTCAGCGCACGCTGGGCCAGCATGATGGGGTACTCCGAGGCCGAGTTATTGGCCCTGCCCACGCAGGAGTTGTTTGCTGATCCCGAGACCTATACGGCCTTGGGGCCTCGGGTGGCGCAAACCTTTGCCGAGCATCGCGTCTTTTCGGATGAATTTGAGTTTCGGCGGCGGGATGGCAGCTCGTTTTGGGGCCGCTTGCAAGGCAGTCCGGTGGATGTCGCCCAAGAGGATGCGGGCACCATTTGGGTGCTGATGGACGTGACCCATGAGCGTGATGCGCGTGAGCGACTGTCGTGGATGGCCACGCATGACGCCTTGACGGGCTTGCTCAATCGAGCCGCTTTTGAGGCCATGGTGGCCAGTCGGTTGACGCGTCGGCCGATGTCTTTGCCTGCCGCCCTGCTCTACATCGACATCGACCACTTCAAAAGTATCAACGACACCCATGGGCATGCGGCGGGTGATCAGGTCTTGATCGGCGTGGCCGATATCTTGCGCGCGGGGGTGCGCTCCAGCGATACGGTGGCCCGCTTGGGTGGCGATGAGTTCGCGGTGCTACTGATGGGCTGCGATGGCCCGGCGGCAGCGCGCATCGCTGAACAGATGCGCCAAAACGTGGTCGCCAAACTATTCACCTTCGAAACCGGCACCCGGCAGGCCGCAGTCAGTTTGGGTGTGGCTGAGTTTGATGAATGGACGGTCGATGTGCCCACCGCCATGCAAGCGGCCGATGCGGCGCTTTACAAGGCCAAGAAATCAGGTCGCAACACCGTGCGTACCAGTGGTTTTTCGGAGCTTGATGAAGCCAAAGGGCCATCAGGTGAGCGCCCCGGGGATGGTTTGGGTCTCGAAGGCTTCAAGGATGTCTAGGCAGGCACCAAGGTTGGCCAAATCGACCTTGCCCGCCGGACTTTTGTCATCGCTGATCTTGTGATTGCTGCTGTTGAGGGCGCGCCACCAACCGCCGTGCTTGGCATCTACAAAATGCTTCCAAGCGAAGGACCAGAGGCGGTCGTACCAATCCCAATAGGCACCGCTGGCGGTGTGCTGGCCCAGCAAGGCAGCGGCGCAGAGGGTTTCGGCCAAGGTGGTGTGATGGCGGGTGGCGTCACAGACTTGGTGGTCCGGGCCCAAGCTCTGCACCAAGCCATCATGGCTTCGGTCCCAGCCGAGTCGGGTGGTCAGCGAGAAAAGCTCGCGTGCGCGCTGCACACGGGGATGTTCTTCATGGCTCACATCCGAGCGCAAGTCTTGGTCGAGTTGCAACAGCAGGCGCGCCCAATGGGCTTGATCACTCATCTGAAAACCCCATGGCGGGGTGAGGGCGTCAAAGTCACCGCCATGGTTTAAATCCGGCGTCCAGTTGGGCTGGTAGTGCTCCCAGACCAAACCGCCAGTTTTGGGGGCCAGATGCAGGCAGACGGTCTCAGCAACTTGTGCGGCGCGGTCCAAGAAGTGCTCATCGCCGGTGGCTGAAAAGGCCACCTGCAACGCTTGCACCATGTGCATGTTGGCGCTGGGCTGCTGGTACCTGTCGTGTGCTTGCCAGTCTTCGCCCGAGGCGCTGGCGTGATAGAGGCCGGTGGCGGGATCAAAAAGATGCTGTTCCAGCAGCTCGAACACCACTTGTAGACGTGGACGCGATGCCTCAAACCCGGCCAGCATGGCGTGAGCATGCGCCATCAGGACATGCGCCAAGCCCGTCGTGTACTGGGTGGCGTCGATCACGGTTTTACGGCGCTCTTCCCAATCGAGCATCCACGCGTAGCCGCCGGTGTGTGCATCCCGATGCACATGCTCTAAAAAGGCCAGCCCGTGGTTCATGGAACGCCGCCAAACCTCGGCTTGCGCATCGTCCGGGAAGTGCTGAAGCATGCGTGCATGCGTGGTGATGAAGCCGGCACTGCTCAGCAAATGACGCCGGCTCGGGTGGTAGATCCGGCCATCGTCCTTGTAGTAGTGGAAGAAGCCGCCACTCGGATCGACGCAACGCCCGTCGTAGAACGCCATGATCTCGTGGGCGTGACGACGCAAAAAAGCGGGGGATCGAAAGTCGGGATGGGCGCGCATGGGGTCTGGGTCTTCCGTTGCAAGGGTCAACGTTTGTCAGACTGTAGCCGAGCCCGTCGATAAATCTGTTCTGGGTTGTACTTTTTATGGACAAGCGAGATCCATGCCAGCTTGCATGAATTTGGCCTCGAATCAATTTGATCGGTGTCAAACAAATAGCAATAAATACATTCAGTCGGAATTAAATATAACCAATCACTGATGTGCGTTGTTTATGCGTTGTTGTTTATCGGTGATTTTTAGGTGCTTTTGCAATAAATAACATTTCACGCAGGCTGATTACATGGGGTTGGCTTTGTGTCTATAAACTTCAGGTTGGCTACATCATTGAATCTCAACAATCAGCTCAAAGAGCGGGTGCTCTTTGGCTATTTGCCACGACAATAAAATGACAATCAATCCAACTATTCAGCTTTTTGATTTGACCAGGAATATTATTAATAATATTCCGCCGCATCAGCGGCTTTCTGCCCATGATGTGGATGTTATTCATCGCGCTCGTGATGTACTCGCTGGCTTGGAAGATGCGCTTGTTCAGGGTTTCTACGACACGATGTATCACCATCCACCGATGCGCGCCATCATCGACAAAGGGCTGCGCACCGACCGTGAACAAACCCTAAGAACGTGGTGGCAACGGACTTTGGCCGGCCCTTTCGATGAAAAATATTGGGCTTGGCAAGCCTTGGTGGGCATGGTTCACGTCAAGGCGGGGGTTAAAAATCAAATGATGCTGTCCATGTGGGCTTGGTCGATGGCTTGGTTGCGCGAGCAGCTCAAAACATCCCACCTCGATAGAGATCATGCTGATCATCTGC
Organism: Leptothrix toolikensis (SeqCode); assembly: GCF_057922285.1. NCBI lineage: Bacteria > Pseudomonadati > Pseudomonadota > Betaproteobacteria > Burkholderiales > Sphaerotilaceae > Leptothrix > Leptothrix toolikensis (SeqCode). The sequence goes on along the minus strand of NZ_JBYSVC010000104.1, from coordinate 1,686 downwards.
TTCAGAGTTTCGAGCGCCTCGCCCTGACGGCTCAATCATTGACGGTTGAAAGTTATCTCGATAACTATCTGCAAACCGTGGTTCGGATGACGGGTTTTAAACCGGCCTTGATGGAAAGAATGGCCGCGACCGAGATTGGAAAAATGATCGCCGAAGCGCGTGCTGAGCTCGGAACAGTCTAATCTTCTTGAAAAAACATCTGGGGACTATTTTATGCATACACATATGCTTCAACCCATTCTTAGCGCCTTGCATGGTGCTAACCCTGAAATCGAAGCCTCGGCCGTCGTATCTATCGACGGTTTGATGATGGCGTCTTGCTTGCCTGAGCATATGGACACCCGCCGACACGGCACCATGCGCGCGGCGGCGATGTTGAGTTTGGGTCATCGGGCGATGCACGCGTTTTCGTACGGCGAGTTGGAGCATGTGTTTGTCAGCGGCCGTGACGGTGACGCCTTGATGGTTGCAGCCAGCCCTGAAATCGTCATCTTGGCCCTGATCCAACCCAACGCGCCGCTCGGCGTGCTGTTCGAGCACATCGAACGCGCCGCCCGCAGCATTCGCAAGGTGTTGTTGTAAGGCGGCCGCACCCCCTTGTTTCTTCCCTGTTCGCGGGTTGAACCCACTTCGTCCGTTCGCCCTGAGCTTGTCGAAGGGCTTCTTTATAGGACTTCGACCGGGCTCAGCTCGGATTGTTGCTCGTTTATTAAAAAATCATGAAGTTCGTGCGTTTGTGGCATTTTATATTTACGTGAAGTTAATTGTGTAGCCTGTGGTTTATTTCCGGCAATAAAGTCAAGCGGCGATGTATATTTTTCGGGTTGGTTGATACAACCAGAATAGCTCACGTCAAGTGAGTACAAATTATCGAAAATGAGTGGGTTATGACGAAGAATCAAAGCATGAATATTTTTGATCTGACGCAGAAGATCACCGCTGATATTCCTGAGGGGCAGCGTTTCTCTGATGCAGACGCTCAGTTGCTGTTTCGCTTCAGGCCGCAGCTGCTGGCCATGGAAGACGAGCTGGTGCAAGGCTTTTACGACACGATCCAAGCCAATCCGCAGATGGCCAACCTGATCGGTCACGGTGCGCGCGCTGACCGTGAAACGACCTTGCGGCGCTGGTGGCAACGCACTTTATCGGGGCCCTTCGACGCCAAGTACTGGGCATGGCAGTCCTTGGTCGGGGTGGTTCACATCAAGGTCGGCGTGAAGAACCCGATGATGATGGGCATGTGGACGTGGGTGGTGTCTTGGCTGCGAACCAAAATCACGCCCGAATTTGTCGGCAGCAAGGCGCTGGCTGACGAGATCTTGGCCGCAGTTGAGCGTTTGGCTTTGACGGCGCAGGCGATCACGGCTGAAAGTTATTTGGCCTATTACCTCGAAACCGTGATCCGCATCACGGGTTTCAAGCCGGCGCTGCTTGAACGGATGTTTAACATGGAAATCAACGTGGTTCTGGCCGAAGCCCGGACCCAACTTGGCCAAGTTTGATTTTTCTAGCCCCACTTTTTTAGGATTCTTGCCATGCGTGCAGATGTTCTCAACTCTATCCTCAGCGAACTCAACGGCTCGACCGCCGACATTGAAGCCTCCGCTGTTCTCTCCACCGACGGCTTGATGATGGCCTCCTTGCTGCCGGCCAGCATGGACGAAGACCGTGTGGGTGCCATGAGTG
>NZ_JBYSVC010000103.1:0-7369 GCF_057922285.1 Leptothrix toolikensis (SeqCode) | reverse complement strand
GGGGAAACAAGGAAAAAATCGGGGGCAGTCTAGGGGTTCGCCCCCTGGTGTGTCAATAGTCTTATGTCTTATATAAGATGTCATGTACGATATGTGGGCTGGCCGATGATCGGCTGTGCTGCAATCACCCGTCATGCCGATGCCTGCTTCGCCTCTTTCCACCTCCTCTGACGCTGTGCCTGTGCCGACGCTCCCTGATCCGGCAGAGGCGGCACCCGCTTTTAGCCCGCTCTATCAGCAGATCAAGCTGCTGATTCTGCGCGGTTTGCAGGATTCGGAATGGAAGCCGGGCGAGGCCATCCCGAGTGAGTTTGAGCTGGCCGCGCGCTTCAAAGTCAGCCAAGGCACCGTGCGCAAGGCCATTGACGAGTTGGCGGCCGAGAACTTGCTGGTCCGCCGCCAAGGCAAAGGCACCTTCGTCGCCACCCACAGCGAAGCGCGCACCCAGTATCGGTTCTTGCGCTTGCAGCCCGATGACGGGATGCTGGGGACGTCGATGGAGCGTCATTTCCTCGATTGCCGGCGCGTGCGTGCCCCCGCTGAGGTGGTGCGTGTGCTGGGGCTGCGCACGGGTGACGCCGCCGTGCAGGTGCGTCGCACCTTGTCGAGCGCGGGCATGCCCGTGGTGCTGGACGATATTTGGTTGCCGGGGGCCTTGTTCAAGGGCTTGAGCACCGAGCGGCTGGAAGCGTTTCCTGGTCCGCTTTATGGTTTTTTTGAGTCGGAATTTGGGGTGCGCATGATTCGCGCCGAAGAAAAAATCCGCGCAGTCCAAGCCGATGCCGACAGCGCCCGGTTGCTGGGTTTGGCTGAGGGTGCGCCCTTATTGAGCGTCGAGCGACTCTCGATGACCTATGGGGACAAGCCGGTGGAGTGGCGTCGCGGCCTATACAACACCTCGCAGCACTTTTATCGCAATGACCTCAGCTAAAAATGCATGATCCGTGATCCTTTCGCGGGTCAGTCTCGGGTCAGGGTTCCCCCGGGTCCTTGAAATAAAATCATTCGGTTTCACACCCATTACAAAGGTGCTTCATGGCAGACACAATCAAGCGGCAGCGCCCGGTCTTTCGCAATATCAATATTTTCGATCTGCGCCACTATCGCCTGCCGTTGGCGGGCATCGTCTCAATCCTGCACCGGGTCAGCGGCATGCTGATGTTCTTGCTGATGCCGTTCATCGTTTGGATGTTCGACACCACCTTGACTTCCGAGGTCTCGTTTGCCCAGTTCTCGCTCCATTTCGAGGGCTTCTTCGTCAAGCTGATCTGCTTTGCTTTGACGTGGGCTTACCTGCACCACTTCATCGCTGGCGTGCGCCACCTGTGGATGGATGCCACCCATAGCGTCACCAAAGAACACGGCCGGGCCTCCGCCATCATCACCTTGGCGCTGAGCCTGGGGTTGACGGTGCTGCTCGGGGCCAAGTTGTTCGGTCTGATCTGATGCATTCCTGATTGATTCCAACGTTGTTCTCTCAAGGTTGACTTTCACCATGTCCAAAAATTTTGGCTCCCAGCGCATCGTTGTCGGTGCCCATTACGGTTTGCGTGACTGGCTGTCGCAGCGCATCACCGCCGTCCTGATGGCCTTGTTCACCCTGGTGGTGCTGGCCCAAGTGTTGTTTGGCTCCGCCATGGGCTATGACCGTTGGGCGGGGATCTTCTCGGCTCAGTGGATGAAGGTGCTGACCTTCGTGACGATCTTGGCGCTGTTGCAGCACGCTTGGATCGGCATCCGCGACATCTGGATGGATTACATCAAGCCGGTCGGTCTGCGCTTGGCGTTGCATGTGTTTTCGATCGTGTGGCTCGTCGGCTGTGCCGGCTGGGCGGTGCAAGTTCTCTGGAGGCTCTGATGGCTGTTGGTTCTACTCTGCCGCGTCGCAAGTTCGACGTGGTCATCGTCGGTGCCGGTGGCTCCGGCATGCGCGCATCCCTGCAACTGGCCCGCGCGGGCCTGAGCGTGGCGGTGCTCTCCAAAGTCTTCCCGACCCGTTCGCACACCGTGGCGGCGCAGGGCGGTATCGGTGCTGCGCTCGGCAACATGAGCGAAGACAACTGGCACTACCACTTCTACGACACCATCAAGGGCTCGGATTGGCTGGGTGACCAAGACGCCATCGAGTTCATGTGCCGTGAAGCCACCAAGGTGGTCTACGAGCTGGAACACTTCGGCATGCCGTTCGACCGCAACGCCGACGGCACGATTTATCAGCGTCCGTTTGGCGGCCACACCGCCAACTACGGTGAAAAGCCGGTGCAACGCGCTTGCGCGGCTGCTGACCGCACGGGTCACGCGATGCTGCACACGCTGTATCAGCAAAACGTCAAGGCCAAGACCAACTTCTTCGTCGAGTGGATGGCGCTGGACTTGATCCGCGACGCGGACGGCGATGTGATTGGTGTGACGGCGCTGGAAATGGAAACTGGCGAGGTCTACATCCTCGAAGCCAAGACCACGCTGCTCGCCACAGGCGGCGCAGGGCGGATCTTTGCGGCCTCGACCAACGCCTTCATCAACACGGGCGACGGTCTGGGCATGGCGGCACGCGCCGGCTTGCCGCTGCAAGACATGGAGTTTTGGCAGTTCCACCCCACGGGGGTACACAACGCGGGCGTGCTGCTGACCGAAGGCTGCCGGGGCGAAGGCGCGATTTTGCGCAACGTCAACGGCGAACGCTTCATGGAGCGCTACGCCCCGACCCTGAAAGACTTGGCCCCGCGTGACTTTGTTTCGCGCTGCATGGACCAAGAAATCAAGGAAGGTCGCGGCTGTGGTCCGAACAAGGACTACATCAACCTCGACATGACTCACTTGGGTGGCGACACCATCTTGAAGCGCTTGCCCAGCGTGTTCGAGATCGGGCACAACTTCGCCAACGTCGATATCACCAAGGAGCCGATCCCGGTGGTGCCGACGATTCACTACCAGATGGGCGGCATCCCGACCAACATCAACGGTCAAGTGGTGGTGCCCAAGGGTGATGACGCTAAGAGCGTGGTGAACGGGCTCTACGCTGTGGGTGAATGTTCCTGCGTGTCAGTTCACGGTGCCAATCGCCTGGGCACCAACTCGCTGCTCGACTTGTTGGTCTTTGGCCGTGCTGCGGGCAATCACATCGTGGACAGCTTCAAGAACAACACGTCCAAGTCGCACAAGGCGCTGCCCCAAGACGCTGCGGATGCGTCACTGGCCCGTTTGGACCGACTTGATCGCAGCACCCAAGGCGAATACTCGCAAGACGTGGCGGGCGATCTGCGCGCCGCCATGCAGCAGCACGCCGGTGTGTTCCGCACCCAGGCCGTGATGGACGCCGGTGTGGTGAAGATCAACGCCCTGCGTGAGCGCGTGGCCGCCATCACCTTGAAGGACAAATCCAAGGTGTTCAACACCGCGCGCATCGAAGCGCTCGAAGTGGACAACCTGATGGAAGCCGCTCAGGCCACCATGACTTCGGCCGCTGCCCGTCATGAGTGCCGGGGTGCGCATACGGTCAACGACTACGAACGCGGTGCCGACGACGCTGAGTTCCCGCTCGGTCGCAACGACGCCGAATGGATGAAGCACACCCTTTGGCACAGTGCCACCAACTCGCTGTCGTACAAGCCGGTCAACCTGAAGCCGCTGACGGTGGATTCGGTGCCGCCCAAGGTTCGGACCTTCTAAGAAGCGCCACGAGGAGAAACACATGGCTCAAAAGCGCACTTTTCAGATCTATCGCTACGACCCCGATAAAGACGCCAAGCCCTACATGCAGTCCATCGAGGTTGAACTCGACGGCAATGAGCGCATGTTGCTGGACGCCCTGATCAAGCTCAAGGCGGTCGATCCGACCCTGTCGTTCCGCCGCTCGTGCCGTGAAGGCGTGTGCGGCTCCGACGCGATGAACATCAACGGCAAGAACGGTCTGGCCTGTTTGACCAACATGCGCGACTTACCGGGCGTGGTGGTGTTGAAGCCGCTGCCGGGGCTGCCGGTCATCCGCGATCTGATCGTGGACATGACGCAGTTCTTCAAGCAGTACCACTCGATCAAGCCGTATTTGGTCAACGACACGCCGCCGCCGGAGAAGGAACGCCTCCAGTCGCCCGAAGCGCGTGAAGAGATCAACGGCCTGTACGAGTGCATCCTGTGCGCCAGCTGCTCGACGAGCTGTCCGAGTTTTTGGTGGAACCCCGACAAGTTCGTCGGTCCGGCCGGGTTGTTGCAGGCTTATCGTTTTATCGCGGATAGCCGCGACGAAGACACCGCTGGCCGGCTCGACAATCTTGAAGATCCGTACCGCCTGTTCCGCTGCCACACCATCATGAATTGCGTCGATGTGTGCCCGAAGGGGCTCAACCCCGCCAAGGCCATCGGCAAGATCAAGGAATTGATGATCCGCCGCACGGTTTAAGCACAGCCCGCCCCGAAGCGGTTCACCTGATGCACGCACCCGGTGCATCAGGGTCAGCTCCTTGCAAGACCATCCATGGACACTCTTTTAGATCCCCCTGCATTGAGCCGACTGCGCTGGCGTTGTCGTCGGGGTATGCTGGAAAATGACCTGTTTATCGAGCGCTTCTTTCAACGCCATGCGTCCAAGTTGACCCAAGGCCAAGCACTCGGCATGGAGTCCTTGATGGACTTGGCTGATAACGATTTGCTGGACCTGTTGATGGGGCGCCAAGAGCTCCACGGCGATTTGGATCAACCAGCGGTACGAGATGTGCTTGCCTTGATGCGCCAACGCCCTTGAAGGGCTTTAAGCTTGAATTCAACTCCTGAGGAACCTGCCACATGATGACCCTCTCTGATGTCAAGGCCACACTGTCGTTTTCCGACGGTAGCGCCGCCATGGATCTGCCCGTTTACAAGGGCACGATCGGTCCAGACGTGATCGATATCCGCAAGCTTTACGCGCAGACCGGCAAGTTCACCTATGACCCGGGCTTTCTGAGCACGGCGTCGTGCCAATCGACCATCACGTACATCGATGGCGACAAGGGTGAGTTGCTCTATCGCGGCTACCCGATCGATCAGCTCGCCGTCAACTGCGACTACCTCGACACCTGCTACTTGTTGCTCAAGGGCGAATTGCCCAACCAAACCCAGCGCGACGAGTTCCACGCCCGTGTGATCAACCACACGATGGTTCACGAACAGATGCAGTTCTTCCTGCGCGGCTTCCGTCGTGACGCCCATCCGATGGCTGTCTTGACCGGCTTGGTTGGCGCGCTGTCGGCCTTCTATCACGACAGCACCGACATCAATAACCCTGAGCACCGCGAGGTCGCTGCGATCCGCCTGATCGCCAAGATGCCGACCATGGTCGCCATGGCGTACAAGTACGGTGTCGGCCAGCCGTTCATCTACCCGAAGAACGATCTGTCCTACGCTGGCAACTTCCTGCGCATGATGTTCGCCACACCGTGCGAAGAGTACAAGGTGAACCCGGTGATCGAGCGCGCGCTCGACCGCATCTTCATCTTGCACGCCGACCACGAACAAAACGCCTCGACTTCGACGGTGCGTTTGTGCGGCTCATCCGGCACCAACCCGTTTGCGGCCATCGCTGCGGGCGTGGCCTGCCTGTGGGGCCCGGCGCACGGTGGTGCCAACGAAGCCTGCCTGAACATGCTGGAAGACATCCAGAAAATGGGCGGCGTGGCCAAGGTGGGCGAGTTCATGAACAAGGTGAAGGACAAGAACAGCGGCGTCAAGCTGATGGGCTTCGGTCACCGCGTTTACAAGAACTACGACCCGCGTGCCAAGCTGATGCAGGAAACCTGCAACGAAGTGCTGCAAGAACTGGGTCTGGAAAACGATCCGCTGTTCAAGCTGGCCAAGGAGCTGGAAAAGATCGCTCTGGAAGACGAATACTTCGTCTCGCGCAAGCTCTACCCGAACGTGGACTTCTACTCCGGCATCGTGCAGCGCGCCATCGGCATCCCGGTGAACTTGTTCACCGGCATCTTCGCCTTGGCTCGCACCGTTGGCTGGATCGCTCAGTTGAACGAAATGATCTCGGACCCGGAATACAAGATCGGCCGTCCGCGTCAACTCTTCTCTGGCGCTGCTCCGCGCAACGTCAAGCCGGTCGGCGAACGCTGATCGTGTTGATTTGATCTGATCCGGCTGTCTGGCCGTGATCCCGAACCCCCTCAGCGTTAAGCTGCGGGGGTTTTTCTTTGTCTACCGATTTTCTACAGATCGCATCGCAGCCCATGCCCACCCTCATCGAAATCATCGGCGCAGCCCTTTTCGGGGTGGCGGTGTTGCACACCTTCTCGACCAAAGCTTTCGAGCGGCTGGCGCATGTGCGCCCGCAACACGCTGGCTTGTTCCATCTGCTGGGCGAGGTCGAAGTGGTGTTCGGTTTTTGGGCCATGGTGCTGATGGCGCTGATGCTCGGGGTGATGGGTCATGACGCCACCATCCGCTACATCGACACGCGCAATTTCACCGAGCCGATGTTCGTCTTCGCCATCATGGTGATTGCGGGCAGTCGCCCGATCACGCACAGTGCTGCGCTGGGTGTGCAGGGGTTGGCGCGCTTGCTACCGTTTTTATCGGGCAGTCTGGCCTTTTACGTCGTGGTGCTGAGCGTGGTGCCGCTTCTGGGCTCCTTGATCACCGAGCCTGCGGCGATGACCTTGGCCGCCTTGCTGTTGCGCGACCGCATTTACGCCCAGCCGCTTTCTACCCGCTTGAAGTACGCCACCTTGGGCGTGTTGTTCGTCAACATCTCCATCGGCGGTGTGCTCACACCCTATGCCGCACCGCCCGTGCTGATGGTGGCCAAGGCCTGGGGTTGGGATCTCTCGTTTATGCTCGCCACTTTTGGCTGGAAAGTCGCCTTGGCCGTGAGCCTTAACGCTGTTTTGGCCGGGGTGATCTTCCGCCGCGAGCTGGCCGCCATACGCCCGCCCGAGCCGAGCGTGTCATCCACTCAGCTCGATGCACAAGGCATGCCATGGATCGTGCCGGCGGTTCACGCCCTGTTGTTGGCCGGGGTGGTGGTTTTCTCCCATCACCCGGCGATCTTCATGGGCTTGTTCCTGTTCTTCCTCGGCTTTGCCCAAGCCTACGCACGCTATCAAGACCGCTTGATCCTGCGTGAAGGTCTGTTGGTGGCCTTCTTTCTTGCCGGGCTGGTGGTGCTGGGCGGGCAGCAGCAATGGTGGCTGGAGGCGCTTTTAGGCCGCATGGACGCCCAAGGCGTCTACATCGGTGCCACCTTGCTCACCGCCATCACTGACAACGCCGCTTTGACCTACCTCGGCTCCCTCGTCCCCGGCCTGAGCCTCGATTTCAAGATCGCCCTGGTGGCCGGAGCCGTCACCGGCGGCGGCCTCACCGTCATCGCCAACGCCCCCAACCCTGC
>NZ_JBYSVC010000102.1:0-7386 GCF_057922285.1 Leptothrix toolikensis (SeqCode) | reverse complement strand
GGGCGGCGTTCGCACTGACCAGCGTGAAATGCAGCGCAGGTGTCAGCGGATCAAACCCCGACACATTGCCCGCCATGTCGGTTTGACGCACCCAAACATCGTTGATACCCATGGCGGGGGTAAAGGCACCGGACCAGCTCAGGCTGCCGTTGACCAGCGTGCCGTACTCGACCAAGGCACCTGCCTCGGGCAAAACATCCAGCCCTGTGACGGTATCGACCAGCTTGACCGAACCCAGTGAGGTGATTTTGTCGGTGTTGAAGACCCCGTTGTCACTCACCAGCGCCAAGCCAAGCGGTGCCACGACGGTGTCAAGGACGTAGCTCAGGCTGCTGGCAGTGACGTTGCCCGCCAAGTCGGTTTGGCTCACGACCACCGTATGCGCGCCATCCGCCAGACCGCTCCCAAGGGCACCGGGGTTCATAACGGCCGTGCCGTCGATGCTGTAGGTGACGCTGGTGTTGGCCTCGATGGCCCCGACCGTGATACCCGCCAGCGAGGAAATCAAGTCACCCACGGTTCCGGTATCGCTGCTGAGTGCGACGGTGGTGGCCACGGGTGCGGCGGTGTCGAGCGTGAAGCTCAGGCTGGGTGAGCCGATCACCACCGGGCTGACATTGCCGGCGGCATCGGTTTGGCGCACGTAGAACGTGTTCAAGCCTTCGGCTGCGACCGGCGCGCTGCTCGTCCAAGTGGAGCCGTCGGTGCTGTAGGCCACCGTGGTGCCTGCACCGGGCTCAAGGCCGGTGACCGTGTAAGCCCCTAACTGGGTGATGCCATCGTTGGTCAGTACCCCCGTGTCGGTGTTCAGGGTGACCACTGGGGCCAAGACGAGGTTGTCAAAGGTGAGAACGGCAGTGGTGGTTGCCGGGGCTGAAACGTTAAGAGCGGCATCCGTCAGGGTGACGAATGCCCCGTAGCTGTTGCCATTGATCAACACCAAGGCCGGAGCCAGCCCCTTTAAATCGAGACGCAGCGCCGCACCACCCGCCACATCGGTGGGCAAGACGGTGTAGTGGATGAGCTGGGTCGTGCCCGGGGTGGTGCCTTGGGTGGCGTCGCTGAGGGTCAGGGTGAGGAGGTCACCGGCCAAAGCGTCCGCAGGCAAGGTGAGGTCGAGGTAGGCCGTGTTGGGGGTGGCCGGGTTGTAGCTCAGGGCCAAAGCGGAGGGTGTCCCCACGCTGTTGTCAAACGTGAAGGGGGAGGCAAGCGTCAAGGCCCCCGCCGTGTTGCCGGCCGCATCGGTGATTTGGGCACTGACGCCGCTGTAGGTGGTGCCACTGCTGAGCAAGCCTGTGACATCGACTGTCAATGAGCCCGATGCGATGTCTTGTGCCGTGAGGACGATGGCTGCGGGCTGGGTGGTGAGGCCCGGGATATGGAGGACGAGGGTGTCCCCCGCGAAGGTGGCGGCTGGATCAAGCGTGATCGAGCAAGCCGCTGTGCCACCGACCCCTGCCTGAGCGGCCGCAAGATAGCCCAAGCTCAGGGCTGTGGGTTGAGCCGAGGCGAGGTTGTCGAAGGTGAACGCCGCTACGGTGGCCGGTGGGGCGGAGATGTTGCCAACGGCATCGCTCAGGATGCCGGTCACGGTGTAGCTGTTGCCGCTGGTGCTGAGGGCGCTGCTGATATCGACCGTGACAGGCCCCGTCAAGCTGGCTACATCGGCTGGCTGGACCGTGTAAGTCACAACGGCGTCTAGGTTGGCCGTGACATCGTGGACCGTGAGATGGAGGAGATCACCCGCTTGAGCATCTGCTGGCAGGCTGAGGTTGAGGGTGGTGGCCTTGTTGGTGGGGCTGTAGTTGGGCGCGCCCAAGGTCGGGCTGCCGACGAAGTTGTCGAGCGTGTAGCTCAGCGAAGCGCTGGGTGAAGCGTTGCCAGCCGCATCCAGTTGGCGAGCTTCGACCGTGTAGTTTTGCGGGCCGGTGTTTTGGGTCGAGACGCTGGGCAGGGGAGCGGTCGCCGACCATGCGCTGAAGCTGCCGGTGGCGGGGTCGGTCACGCGGTATTCAACGCGGGTGGCATCCGCATCTGGGCTGATTGCTGCCAGCGTGGCATCACGGGTGGCCGCCCCAGGGGCGACTGGGCTGGCCAGTTGCAACACCGGGGCCGCGACTGGCGCGGTGGTGTCCGGGGTGATCGAGGTGCTGGAGACGACCGGCGTACTGGTGGTGTTGCCAGCAGCGTCGGTGTAGCTGACCCGCGCGCTGTAGGTGGCGTCGCTCAGGCTGGGCGAAGAGAAGGTGTAGGTACTTGTTGTCGTACCGGGTGTGATCGTGGCCGTGAGGTTCGCCACCGGCTGGCCGTTGCTGAGCAGCTCCACCTGGGTCAAGTTGGCCAGGGCATCCGCCGGGATGTTGCTCAGGCTGACAACGATGTCACTCTGGTTGTTGCCTACCTTGGTGGATGTCAGGCCCAGATCGGTGGGTGCCGCGCTGGGTGCTTGAGGATCGTAGGTGGCAAAGGTGTTGCTGGGCAGGGTGGATAAGCCGCTGCTTGGATCGGTGTAGCGCACGCTGACATCGACGCGGGTGTTGGGCGTCCAAGTGAGCGTACTGGGCGGGCTGGTCAGCCAAGTCTGGCCCCCATTGGTGCTGTACTCGGTGACGCTGAAGCTGCTCGGCATGGCGGCATCCGGCGTGAGCGTCAGGACGGGCAGCACCTGGGTGAGGTGATCGGTCCACAGCGCATCACCCGCCGCAGTGCCTGCGGGTGCGGTGTCGGTGAAGCTGATCAACGGGCCGTTGATCCCTTGCAGCGTGTAGCTGGTGATGCTGCTGGCGGTGTTGCCCGCTGCATCGGTGACCACGACATGGATGCTGTAGCTGCCGTTGCTGGTTTGCGAGGGGATGGTGTAAGTCGTGCCCGTGGCCGCAGCTGTCGTCAGGGTGGTGAGTACGCCGGTGGGCTGGCCTTGGTAGACCTCGTACTGCACGCTGGCCCCGGTTTCGACGCCAGTGATGTCGATGGCCGAGCTGAAGACCGTGTTGCCGCTGATGGCGTTGGCGCTGCCGGCTTGCAGCAGCGTGGGCACCGTGGTGACGGTGTCTACGGTGAATGGCGCGGTTGAGGCCGGCGTGGAGACATTGAGGGCCGCGTCGGTCAGGGTGGTCGAGGCGGTGTACGACGTGCCATTCACCAGCACCGGGCTGAGATCCATGTGGGCGATGCCCGCACTCACGTCTTGGGCTGTGAGTGCATGGGTCACCAAGCGATCAGCGAGGGCACCAGAAACATCGTGAACCGTGATGGAGAGGGTGTCCCCCGCCTTGGCGTCGGTGGGCAAGGTGACGTTAAGGCTACTGGCTTGGGTGGTTGGGTTGTAACTGGGTGGGGCGCTGACGGTCGGGTTGCCGACCACCGTGTCGAGGGCTTGGGGCGTTGGCGTGGTGAACGTGGCGGGGTTGCCCGCTGCGTCGGTATAGGCGACGGTGGTGGTGTAGGCCCCGTCAGGTACGTTGGCGAAGGTATAGGACTGCGTGGTCGCCGCCCCACTGCCTGTGCCTGTGCCTGTGAGCTGATGGGTGTAGGTGTGCGCAGGGTTGCTGCTGTCGATCAGCGTGAGCGTGATGGTGGCTGCATCAGCTGGCACGCTGGATAGATGAACACTGACATGACTGCCGGTGCCCACAGAGGCCTTAACGGCATTGACCGTGACCGTGCTGCCTGTGGGTGCGGTAGGCGGCGTGGTGTCTGCCGGTGCCGGTGCGGGTGCCGGTGCGGGTGCGCTCTGACTGCCTGAGCTGGCTGCGGCCACCGCGAGTAAACCTAAACCCCCCGCGCCACCATAGAGCCAAAGGGGCTTGATGTCTTGGTGGCCAGCGCTGCTGGATGGGGCAGGGGTGGGGGTGCTCGGCGGTTCCGCTGCCGCAGGGGTGCCGGTTTCATCGGCCATGGCAAGGAGCGTTTCGGCTTCTTGTTCGGCTTCTTGTGCGGTCGCGGCGATGTCCTCGATGGGGGCGTCTTGCGCCGCATCTTCAACGGCAACATCGTCAGGCCGCCCGATGATGCGAGCTGATCGTCCGGCAGCCGCAGCCGCAGCCGTCGCAGCCGCAGCAGTCGCAGTCGCAGTAAGGTGGGTCGCTTGGATCTGCTCGGAGCTGGGCTTGTTCATGGGGTCGATGCTTTCTGGAACGATAGACGGTGCGATAGCGCTAATCTAAAAAGCACCGACTTGTTAAAAAGTTAAGGAGCACTCTCAAACGGGATCATGGGCATGAAAGTTCACCCAATGTGCGAGATTCTTACTTGGCTAGGCGCTGGGGCGGGCGTCTTTGCTCGCAAAGCGCATCAGCCGTTGTGAAACCCCACGCAATTTGGGAAAGCGGTCGGCACCTTTATCGAGCATGCCCAGATCGTTGGCGCTCCAGACCCGCAGGACCAAGGTGAGCACCGGGTAGAGCAGCAGGAAGACAAAGCCTTCGACCACCGAAGAGCGCAACGTGCCCAAGCCTGTGAGGAAGCCCGCACCCAAGGCGATGAGCATGGCCAGAGCACCCGCCAAGTTCATGCGCAGCATGGCCGCGATGGGTAGGCGCATGTCCAGCAAGCGCCGCACCGCAATCACCACGAACACATAAACCAGCAACGTCGAGATGGCGTGGGCCGTGATCGCCCCGCTCAGGCCATAGAGCGGTATGAGCCAGAAGGCAAACAAGGCACTCAGCCCCACCGAAACGACCGCTTCAAAGACACGGATGCGCTGGTTGTCGGTGATGGAGAGCACCGCACCCAACGCGCTGTGGCTCAGGGTCAGGCCTTTGACGATCACCATCACTTGCAGCAAAAAGGCCGCTGGTGCAAAGCGCTCGCCATACATCAGCTCGATAGCGGGACCAGCCCAGAAAAAGCCCAAGCCCGCCAGCAAAGTGCCCAAGAAGTGGAAGTAACGCACGGCGTCTGCCGTCATCCGCGCCACGCGGGTGATGCCATCGCTGCCCCAAGCATTGGCCAAGGCGGGCATCAAGACGGTGGTCAGGCCGATGGAGAGCATTTCCACACCGCCTCGGGTCAACGCCGCTGCAATGGTGAAAAAGCCCACCGCTTCGGCACCCACCAAGGCGTTGAGCAAAAAGGTTTCGATGGCTTTGTTGCTGAAGGCCCAGACCAGCGTGGAAAGAATGGTCCAGAGCAAATGGGGTTTGACCCGCGCCAAGAGATCAGCATCCGGGCGTTGGTTATCCGGGCGGATGCCTTCGCGTTTGAGCTGGGAGCGGGCGATGAGTGGGTGCGCCACGCTGATGCCGACAAAGAGCAGCAAGTAGATGTTCAAGTCGCTGCCGATCAGGAACATCGTGACCACCGCGACCAAGTTGGTCAGGCTCATCCAGGTCATCGACATGGCCTCGATGCCAAAAAGACCGTAGCCTTTGGCGGTCGAGACACTGAACAGATACCAAGCCTTGGCGACCGATGCGGTCAAGGCAAGGGCCCCAAAGAAAACGAGGTCGTTTTCCCAACCGGAGGGCTCAACGAAGCGCAGGACCAGCAGAAAGAAGACGCCGATGAGTAAGGCGTTGCTGACTTGGCGGCGTCTGAACCAACCGTGCAGCTTGGCCGCCGCTGATCGGTCATTGCGACCCAGGCTTTCTGAGATAAAGCGGATGGCCGAGATGTTCAAGCCATTGTTCATCAGCAACACCAGTACGCCCGACAGCCACACCATGTAGGCGTAGCGGCCGTAGTCCGCTGGGCCGAGATGGCGGGCGATCAAGGTGTTGGTGATCAACCCAGCGGCGTAGGCCAAATAGGTCGAGCCGGTCATCAGCAGCGCTGAGCGCAGCAGCGACTTGGCACCAAAGGAAGTGGTCATTGGGCGACGCTGGGTTGTTGGTACTTGGCCACACGCAGCATACGCGCGCCCATGCGCAGCGGGGTGCGCTCAATCGCTACAAAGCGCGGTAGTTCAAACAAATCTTGGCGGGCGTTGGCGATACCGTAAGCGGTGCTGACCGCTGCTTCGTAGCCCGCTTGGCGCACCAAGTCGGCTTGCGCCTTGGTGTAGTCGCGGTTGGGTTTGCCGTTGGGAAAGGCAAAGGTGCGTGGCGTCTTGCCGGTTAGATCACGCAAGTAGGCCCGATTCGCTTCGATCTCTTGGCGCGCTTGGGCTTCATCGAGCAAGGCAAGAATCGGGTGATTGACGGTGTGGCCACCGATGTCGATGCCTTGGCGGTGCAGGGTTTGTACATGCTCCGGGCGCATCATCAAGTCGTCGGGCAGCGCGCCCTCAGCCAAGTCTTGCAGGCGGCGGCAGCTTTCATGGCGGTCTTCGGGCTTTTGATATTTGATGTTTTGGGTCAGCAGCCCGATCAGCACGCGCCGACTGGCCAAGTCACCTACGGGATGAATCCCCATGCCCGCAAAGCGCAGATCGACCGTGCCGGTGGGCAAGCGGCGTACTGCCTCGACCACGGTGTCGTTGAAGATCCGCCCACCATCTAGAAAACCCGAGGCCACAAAGACCGTCGCACTGATGCCATGTGAGCGCAGCAAGGGCAGGGCCACGTCGTGGTTGTCGCGGTAGCCGTCGTCAAAGGTCAGGCACATGGCGCGTGGCGGGAGCCGGTGTTCGCGCATCAGCTGCACGGCTTCGGGCAGGGGCAAGACGTTGAAGCTTTGGGCGAAGAGCCGCAGTTGCATGTCCACCCAAGCGGCGTCGGGTACTTCGGGTTGCAGCGGGTCGGGCTGAGCCAAGACGCGGTGGTACATCAGGATCGGCAGTCCCGGTCTGCGCTCCCCCCCGGGGTAGCGCAGACCGGCGGCCATGCGCAGCATGTGCTGAAAAAGTCCCGCCATGATCCAAACCCTTTGCTGTTGCATTGCAAGTCACGCGGGCTGCATCGTAGCGAGAGAACGGACACCCCCCTGATTCGGGTGTGTACCAGGGTGTGACCAAAGTACGGTCTCAGCGTGCGCTGTTGATATAGGCCGACAGATTGAGCAAATCTTGCGCACTCAGGGTGCTGGCAAACCCACCGTGAGCGCCCTTGGTCATGGCCGCCGTGATGCCGCTGAGCGTGGCCGCCTTGGTCACATTGTTGACATTGGCGGCCACGTTGGTGGTGTGGCAGGCAAAGCACAAACCATTGAACTTGGTCTGCCCGGCAGCGATGTCACCCGTGGCGGGTGCGGGTGCGGGTGCGGGTGTTGGCACAGGGGCCGGTGCCGGTGCAGGAACGGGCGCAGGGGCTGGTGCGGGAGGGGGCACAGGAACAGGAGCCGGTGTTGGTGTTGGCACAGGGGTAGGAGCGGGGGCTGGAGCAGGGGCCGGTGTCGGTGCGGGAGAAGGTGCCGGTGCAGGTGCCGGGTTCACATCCGAGCTATTGGCTTGCCATGTGCCGCTATTTGTGTGACCGGGGCCGGTGAAGGTGCCCGAGAGTTGAC
>NZ_JBYSVC010000101.1:0-7598 GCF_057922285.1 Leptothrix toolikensis (SeqCode) | reverse complement strand
CCTCAACCCTTCGCTGCTGGCGGGCCGAATTGGCGTGGAGGTTTGGGTGCGCGGGCGTAGAGGCTGGCGACTTGGGGCAAGCTGGACTCGATCTCTTTGATGCGCGTGCTGCTGGAGGGGTGGGTCGAGAGGAATTGCGGCGGGGCGTTCTTGTTGGCGGCCATCATTTTTTGCCACAAGGTGACGCCCGAATGCGGGTCGTAGCCCGCGCGGGCGGCGAGCTCCATGCCCACCAAGTCAGCTTCGGATTCATCTTCGCGGCTGAATTTGAGGGTCAGCAACTGCCCGCCCATGTCGGCGACGGTGCGGCCCACGCTGCTCAGGCCAAACAAGGCTGAGCCGATTTCGATCAGGCCGCGCGTGGCCGTTTGCTTGCCCATGCGTTCGCGGGCGTGCTCACGCAGGGCGTGGGCCATTTCGTGGCCCATGATCATGGCCACTTCGTGATCGCTGAGTTGCAGCTTTTGCAGGATGCCGAAATAGAAGGCGATCTTGCCGCCCGGCATGCAAAAAGCATTCAGCTCTTGCGAGCCAATCAGGTTCACTTCCCATTTCCAGTTGCGCGCCCGCTCGTTCCATTCGTAGGTGAAGGGAATGATGCGCTCGGCGATGGCGCGCAGCCGAATCACCTGTGGATGATCCGGCGGTGCCAGCGCTTTTTTCTGGTTCGCGTCGCCTTGCATCTGCGCGTATTGCTGCTTGGCCGCGTTCTCGACTTGATCGGCCGAAACGATCTGGGTGAACTTGGAGTTGGGCCCCACATCCACCCCTTCGCGCGCCCACGTGGGTAGGGCCGCTGCTGCCCCGGCACCGAGGATCAAGCCGGTAAAGAGCCGTCGGCTGCCCACGACAGCATGACCACCTCCGCCGCCATGCAAGCCGCAGTCGCAGCCCAGCCGGTGCGGCACGGGGGAGGGGATGGACGCATCAGTGATGAAGTCGGAGGGGTGATTCATGGGCGCAGGCGTCCTTATTTGGATTTTGTGCCGTAGTAAAACCCCGTGGCCGCCGATACCAATGTGACGACGGGGCCTAGAACGACGGAGAAATCTTTGATTTCGGCCACGGTGATCGTTCCACACGCCACCAAGATCAGGATGCTACCGACCACGACGACGAGCAGTCCGATCAGTAAGTAGGCGATATGCCGACGGGCCTGATCCTCTTTGGGTCGAGGGTCGTAATCTTGACCCATCGCCAGTGTTTTGACATCTTCGGAAATCTTTTCGTTTGACCAATCGAGATCTTGATCAACTTCGGCACCAAGCCGTGTTGTCACACTACCCACCGGATTCGTGCTGTCGAGGGGTGTTGTCATGAACGCGATGCCTTGAAGGCGGTTTATCTGCGAATGACTTCGCGAATACGTGTACCGTCTTCAATCAGGATCTTTCGATGAGCTTGCTCATTGTCAACAAAGAATTTTTCCGAGTTGATGGAGCGTCGAAGAATGTCAACCACAGAGACTTTCTCCTTGAGCGCTAGGGCTTGCAGGAACTCGACTTGTTCGGTCGGTAGATTGATGGTTATCTTCTTGAACGTGCCCATGACGAGACCTTTAACGTGGTGGAAGTATGGTTATAGTAAACCTTATTGCCATACTTAAGCCATACCACTGCGTCGATACACCAGCATCCGCCCCTTGTACGAGACGCCTCCCTCGGCGGTGGCGGCGCTGTCGAGGCGCTCTTCGTGGCGCTCAAAGCCTTGAGCGGCCATATGGCGGTTAAAGCTCGGGCGATTGCCTCGGTCGGGGTCCACGATCCAGACTTCGGCGCGGTGTTGAGCGTGGTGCTCGATAAAACCGGCCAGATCGCCGTTGCTGTCGCGCTCGTAGAGCAAGTCGCTGCCCATGATCAAGTCAAAGCGACCTTGCACGGCGTTGTCATCGTCCGCGTCTTCGGCCTTGCCCCACTGGCCTTGGCGGTACTTCATGGGGGCGAGGTCGTTGAGCCGCAAGTTTTCCAGCAAGAAGCTGCCGGCCATCGGGTGGCAATCGCTGGCGGTCACATCCGCCCCTCGCCGATGGCCCACCAAGCTGGCCAGGGCCAAGCCGCAGCCGATCTCTAGGATCTTTTCTGCCGTGACGGGGCGCAGGGCCATGCGGGCCGCGAGGTGTGCGCCCGAGGGCCAGAGCAGCCCGAACAGCGGCCACGTGGCCGAGGAAATACCCAAGCGTTCCGCCAGGCCCTCGGGGTCGGAGAACTGTTGCCGATCAAGCAGTGAGCGGATGACGAGATCAGCCACGCCGTGAACGGCGATCTGCTCTTGCTTGGTTTGGTAGCCGGGCATGGTGTCCTAGAAGGGGGTAGCGAAGGGTCGGGACGAAAAAAACGGCACCCGAAGGTGCCGTCTTTCTTTATCGAGCCAGCTTACTGACCTGCTTCGCGCAGGAAAATTTCAACGCGACGGTTCTTGGCACGGCCTTCGGACGTGGCGTTGTCGCCGATGGGTTCATCTTCGCCCTTGCCACTGACTTGGATGCGGTTGGCGGCGATGCCTTGGCCGACCATGTAGTCACGCACCGATTCGGCACGGTTCAGCGACAGCTGGTTGTTAGCCGCAGTTGCGCCGGTGCTGTCGGTGTGGCCGACGATCACGACTTGGTGGGTTGCGTCCAGGCCGCTGGCCAGCTTGCGCAGCACGGGCTGCATGACGGACTTGACCTTGGCTTGGCCGACATCAAAAGAGAAGTCGCCAGGGACGTTGACCTTGAGTTGGTTGTCAGCGGTCCGGGCGATGTCCACGCCGGTGCCTTGGGTGGCGGCTTCCATGGCGGCCTTCTTTTCTTCCATCTTCTTGGACCAGATGTTGCCGGCGACGGCACCCACCACGCCACCGATGGCGGCACCCTTGCCGGCATTGCCGCTGGCCTTGCCGATCAGGGCACCCAAGCCGGCACCGCCCATGGCACCGATGGCGGTGCCCTTTTGGGTTTCGCTCATGCTGCCGCAGCCGCTCAGTGCGATAGCGGCCACCGTGGCGGAAAGGATCAGGGGACGGACAGTGAAATGGATCTGCATGTTAAGAACTCCTTGAGGGGTGAGGGGTACCAATGAACGGTACAAACCAGCCAAACCGTGTGCTTGGCGGTGTTGCGTGATTGTCTCTGCAAGTCCTGAAGATAAGCTCACCATTTGTAACAAACGACTGAAGCGCGACAATCACCTTTTTGTTGCGGCGACTCCCACGTGAATCCGAATCCTCTTTTCTTGCCTTGCGCCGCCGGCGCAGAGCCTTTGCTTGCCGATGAAGTGCGGGCGATTCTGTCGGCTGCCGGTACGGCCCGTGCTGCGGAGTCGGTCAAGGCCGCGCGCGGCGGTGTGGCCTTGGTCGGCAGCACCCAGACCGCCATGCGTCTGCACCTTGAAAGCCGCCTGGCCCAGCGTGTGCTGTGGCAAGTCGCCGAAGGTCCGTACCAAGGCGAAGACGACCTCTACGAGATGGCCCGCACAGTGCGTTGGGCCGAGTGGATTCGTCCCAAGCAGACCCTGCGTGTGGACACCACCGCGCAGCGCTCGCCGCTCAAGAGCCTGCATTTCGCTAGCCTGCGCATCAAGGATGCGGTGTGCGACGGCATGCGCGAGGCCACGGGCGACCGCCCGGATGTCGATCCGCGCTTTCCTGATCTGTCGCTGGTGCTGCACTTGCAAGAAGCGCACGCGCTGCTCTATGTCGATCTGACCGGCGAGGCGTTGTTCAAGCGCGGCTGGCGCGAGGACAAGGGCGAAGCGCCGCTCAAGGAAACCTTGGCCGCTGCCATGCTGGCTGCGGCCGGTTGGCAGGGCCGTGAAGAAGACGGCATCTTGCTCGACCCCTGCTGCGGCGCGGGCACCATCGCCATTGAAGCGGCGCAGATCGCCTGCGGCATCGCCCCCGGCATGCAACGCAGCTTTGCCTTTGAAAAGCTCGGCCCCTTCCGCATGGAAACGGCGGCGGTGGCTTGGCGCGACATGAAGGCTGCGGCGCGTGCGCGCGTGCATGCCCCCTTAGTGATGGTGCAGGGCGGCGATGTGTCGTTCCGCATGACCGACTTCGCCACCCGCAACGCTGAGCGGGCTGGGGTGTTGCACGCCATCGAGTTCAAAACAGCCGACGCTTTGCAGCGCGTGGCCCCAGCCGATCACGGTGTGTTGATGCTCAACCCGCCTTACGGCGAGCGGATCGACGCCAAGGGCACGGGCTCCGGGCACGACCCGCATGCGGGGATGGCGCGCGAAGGCTTTGAAGGCGGCGGCACCTCGCAAGCCTTCTTCTCGGCCTTGGCCAGCCACTGGAAGAACCACTACGCCGGCTGGACCGCGTGGGTGCTGAGCCCCGACGCCAAGCTGCCCCAAGCCATGCGCCTGAAGGAGAGCCGGCGCGTGCCGATGTGGAACGGCCCGATCGAATGCCGCTTGTTCCGCTTTGATCTGGTCAAGGGTTCGAACCGGACGGAGCCCCGACGCTGACCTAGACTGACCCAATGTTGCGCATGTGTCGATCCAAGTACGGGCTGATCCTGCTGGGTCTGCTCGTACTTTTTGGGCTGATCATGGGCCATGAGCTGTACAGCTCCTTGCGCATGGCCAAGGTGGATGCCACGACGGATGCGCGCAACTTGTCCCAAGTCTTGGCCTCAAGGTTGAATTTCGAGTTCAACGAGGCTGAGCGGGTGGTGTCGATGTTGGCCAAAGACATCAACCCAGCGGCGATGCGCCGCGAGCAGGTGCCGCGCTATCAAGCTGAGATCACCCACTGGTTGCAATCGCATCGCCATGCGATCACCAGCGCCGCTGCCCTGCGCATCTTTGATGCTGAGGGCAACCGGATCTACAGCAGCATGGGCGAGCAAGTGCCGATCAACATCGCGGACCGGGCGTTTTTCAAAGAGATCGTGAGCCACCCGAAAGCGACGCTGGTGTCTTATTCGGATGTGCTGCTCGGGCGATACAGTCACCGCGCGTCGATGTACATCAGCCAGCCGATTTTGGCCGCCGAGGGCACGTTTTTGGGGGCCGCCATCGCCATCATTGATGTCAGCACCCTTCAAGAGGAGCTGCAAAAAATTGATCTCGGCTCCGATGGTTTGATTGCGCTGCGGCGCATGGGCAACGGCGCGGTGGTGATTCGTTACCCCGGCATGGCTGAGATCCAAAACAAACCTGAGCCGACCATCCCGGTTCGGCAAGCCATCCTCCACGGCGGTCCCAGCGGTGCTGTGGAGGTGGTTTCGCCCATCGACGGCATCCGGCGCATCTTGGGCTACCAAGTGCTGGACAACCAACAGATGTTTGTGATGGTGGGCTTGGCTGAGCACACCTATTTGGCCGGTTGGCGCGATCACGCCTTGGTGCTGGGCGGGGCCTCGCTGGCTTTTGTGTTGATCTTGGCGGCGGTGTTTTATCGGTTGGCCCGCATGGAGACCACTCGGGAGCTGAGTGAGCGGGCGCTGCGTGAAAGTGAAGAGCGTTTTCGCACCATCGCCGACTACACCTACGACTGGGAGTATTGGCTCTCCCCCGAGGGCTGTGTGCTCTACGTGAGCCCGGCGTGTGAACGGGTGAGCGGCTATACCCCGGATGAGTTTTATACCGATCCCGCCTTGTTAGAGCGCATCTTGCTGCCCGAGGATGCCGCCATCTACCGCACGCATCTTCAGAGCTTGGACGATCAGCCTGAATCGCATATTTCGTTTCGGATCGTGCGCAAGGACGGCGGTATCCGCTGGATCGCCCACGGTTGCCGTCAGGTGATGGCTGGCGACGGGCGGGATCTGGGGCGGCGCGTGAACAATCGGGACATCACCGAGCTGAAGCTGGCTGAGCAAAAAGCCCATGCGCTGGCCTTTTTTGATGTGCTGACCGGCTTGCCCAACCGCCGCATGTTGCTGGACCGTTTGGATCAAGCGCTGTTGCATGCCACGCGTTTTCACCGGGCCTTGGCGGTCATGTTCATCGACGTGGACCACTTTAAAGAAATCAACGACCGCTTCGGCCATGACGCAGGCGACACCTTGCTGTGCCAAATCGCGACGCGGCTGGTGGCGTGCGTGCGGTCGGTCGATACGGTCTCACGCTCAGGCGGCGACGAGTTCATCGTCGTGCTGACCGAGTTGTCCGACCCGCAGGATGCGCGCTTGGTGGCGGAGAAAATGGGCCAAGCGTTCCAAGCCCCGATCCCCTTTGGCCAAGAGCAACTCAAGACCAGTCTGAGCATCGGTATCGCGATGCGGTCCGCCGAAGACAGCGAAAGCGCGGCCACATTGATGCGCCGAGCGGACATGGCGATGTATGCCATCAAGAGCGCGGGTCGCAACGGCTATCGCGTTTGGTCTGCCGAGGATACGGTAGCCCCTATGTGACCGGGGTTACAGACAGCTTCAGGTGGGCGACCCACAATCGCGCCGTTCTGCCCTGATTCTCTGAAAGATGCCCCATGAAAAAACAAAACGTTCTGCTCGCTCTGAGCACCCTGACCGTCCTGATGGCCACGTTGGCTGCCCCGGCTCACGCGGGTGAGTGGACCTTCCTGCCGATCTTGAAGCCCGGTTACAAAGCGGCTCCGTCGCTGGCGCTGACCATCAACAGCAACGATTCGTCGTCGCAGCCCGCCGCCGATGCCCTTGGCTTGGACTTCAACTTCAATTGCGGCTTGATCCAGTCCCCGGATCAGCGCATCCGCACGCACTTCAACCTGAGTCAATCGGACAAGAGCGGCACCAAGGTGACGGGCTATGAGCTCTCACCGCGCTACACCATCCCTTTCGGTGCAGGGATGTCGGCCGGTTTCGGCCCGAGCTTGGCCGCTTTCAGTGTTGATCAAGGTGCCACCAGCACCACGCTCTACGGCGCGGGTGTGGCCGCTGGCGTCAACTATCGTGCCGGCATGCTCTTTGCTGGCGCTGATTTGCGTATCCACAGCACAGGCACCAAGAACGGCGTCGATTACAGCCCGACCACCTTGGGCCTGAAGATCGGTGTGAACTTCTAAAGAGATGTCTTCGCCCGAGATGCATCCGGGTGAGGCCCGGCGTCGCCAAGTCATGGGCGATGTGTTTGTGGACCGCGCTTTGGCGCAGGCCGACGCCTTTTCAGCGCCGCTGCAAAGCTATGTCAACGAGCACGCTTGGGGCTCGACGTGGCTGCGCGAGGGCTTGGCGCTCAAGCAGCGCAGCCTGTGTACTGTGGCGATGCTGGCGGCGCTGGGGCGCAGCCAAGAACTCAAGGGCCATTTGCGCGGTGCCATGAACAACGGTGCCACGCTGCTGGAGATCCGTGAGGTGCTGCTGCATGTGGCCCCTTATGCGGGCGCGCCAGCGGCGATTGAGGCCGTGCGCACCGCCCAAGCTTGGATGGCTGAGAACGGCCTGCGCTTCGACGAGGCCGAGCCCCTCGTCCCCTCGGCCCCACCCACGCCTTAACGGCCGTAGGTCGCTGTGAAGCTGGCTTGGCCGATCTTGTTGGCGTTGATCATGAAACCGATCAACGCAGCGGTGGCTTCGGCCGGCACCTCAAGCGTGGCGGTCTTCAGCGCATAGATCGTGAAGATGTAATGGTGCGGCTTGTCGCCTTGGGGTGGGCAGGGGCCGCCATAGCCGGTCTTGCCGAAATCCGTCC
>NZ_JBYSVC010000100.1:0-7639 GCF_057922285.1 Leptothrix toolikensis (SeqCode) | reverse complement strand
CAGGTCTTCGACAAAGAGACGGGTTGGGCCTACAACCACCACCGGGACTACGACCCCTACCTCGGCCGATACATTCAGTCTGACCCGATAGGGCTCAAGGGCGGGATCAATACCTATGGGTATGTGGCGGGGAATCCGCTCATGTGGACTGACCCATTAGGATTAGCCACGGGTGTGACTATCTGGCAGCCAGTTGGCATGGGGGGATCATCATTTGGGCATGTGTCTACCACTATCAATGGGACAACATATTCATATGGTACTGGAGGCATGAGCATCTTGCCGCAGGCGGACTATCTTGCGAAAAACGGTTTTCGGGATGGAACAGAGGTCAATTTGAATCTAACACCACAGCAGGAAACAAATTTGGCCGCCTGTCTTGCCAAGCCACAAGGTAATTACAAGGCTGCGACAAACAACTGTGGAACGCCTATTCAACGTTGTCTTGCTGAAGTAGGCGTGAAAGACTTTTACGCCAGTGGTAAATCAACGATTGGAATCAACGGTCGGCATGTTTTACCCGTTGATCTTGGTAATAGCCTGCTTTCTTCTGGTTCTTTTGGTGGGACAACCTATTACCCAGCGATTCGTCCGGCTGATGGCTTTAGCGCACCTTGGGCAAGATGATGAAGCGGATGTTTATTATTTTTCTGGCTGCGGTATTTTTTATATTGATCATTTATCTTTTGCTTTGTGGAAGCAGCAGCTTTCGTCATGGGTATTCATGGGGGGAGATGGACTGGAACAATGATGGAAAAACAACTATTGCTGAGTTTTTTGAAGCTAGTGATATTGGTCGCAGGAATGTAATTGTGGATGGCAGGCCTTGCGTTGAATATTTTGCATTCAAAGATGGTCTGGCTGTACGGATAGACTGCCATGATGGAAAAAAGCGAAGTCAGGGCGGATTCAAAAATGAACCGCAAAACTCCCATCAACCATAGCCGCATGGCGAGTACGACGTGAACGGCAGTCCGCTCTATGAGGTGATCTGGCTGGGTGATTTGCCTCTTGGGGTGATGAAGCAAACCAAAACGGGTAACTTGGTGATCACCCGAGGCAGCGATCAGGCGATCCTGTGGCGCTGGGAGAGTTGGGGCCTACAGCACCGCACAGGGCGGTTGCCTCACCGCCAGAGCTTAAAAAGGGGTGGTCTAGAATCAGCTTGAGCCGGCATTGCCGCATTCGTTGATGGTTGGCATCGGATCACCATGACACCCCGTATTCCCGCAGACATTCCTGAACACGAAAACGCTTTGCTGCCGGGGACGCGTTTGGGCGAGTTCGAAATTCGCGGCGTGATCGGTGTGGGTGGCTTTGGCATCGTTTATCGCGCCCTTGACCACGATCTGGAACGCGAAGTTGCGATCAAAGAGTACATGCCCGGGCAGCTTGCCGGGCGGGATGCCACGGGGGCGGTGACGGTGCGCGCCCGCACCCATGCAGAAACCTTCGGGATCGGGCTGCGTAGTTTCGTCAACGAAGCACGGTTACTGGCGCGCTTTGATCACCCCGCCTTGCTCAAGGTCTACCGCTACTGGGAGGCCAACGGCACAGCCTATATGGCGATGCCGTTCTACGATGGTCACACCCTGACGCAGGTGCTGCGCGGTATGCCCGCGCCGCCTTCACAGGGCTGGCTGATGGGTGTGATTGAACCGCTGCTGGGGGCGCTGGAGCTGCTGCACAGCCAGCAGATCTATCACCGCGACATCTCGCCCGACAACATCTTGCTGCTTGAAGATGGCCGGCCGGTGTTGCTCGATTTTGGTGCTGCCCGGCATGTGATCAGTGATCGCACCCAAGCGCTCACGGCGATCCTCAAACCCAACTACGCGCCCATCGAGCAATACGCTGAGATCCCCGGTTTGAAGCAAGGCCCGTGGACGGACCTGTATGCGCTGGGGGCGGTGGTCTACGCTGCCTTGACCAGCCGGCCGCCCTCGCCAGCGGCCACGCGGGCGGTGCTCGATGATCTGGTGGCCTTTGATCAAATCGGGCGGCAGCTGCTGCAAAACCACCAGCTCAGCTACACGCCGGCTTTTTGGGCGGCTTGGCAAGCCTGCTTGATCGTTAAGCCCGGAGGGCGGCCGCAAAGTGTGGCCGAGCTACGCGCGGCGCTGCACAGTCAAGCGGTGGCCGCCCCAAAAACCGGCCCAACCGTGCTGCCTCCACCCCCCCGTGCTGGGAGCAGCGCTGACAAGCCGGCCGAAGCTGATCCGGAAAAGACGGTCATCCGCAGCATCAACCGCAACAAACCAGCCGCCCCGCCAGCGCCACCCGCCCCACCCGGCAAATCGCCACCGACCAGCCTACCGTTGCCCCCACTGAAGCAGCCACCACCCGCCCCCAAAGCGGTAGCGCCATCCCGGTGGGGTGCGGGTGTTTTCATCGGCTTGGGTGTGCTGGGATTGCTGCTGGTGGGGTTGGGGTTCTATCGGCCCAGCCCAAGCCCTGCGCCGCGTCCCATACCGCCCGTGGTGGTTGATCCTCCGGTGCCCATACCGGCACCAGCACCCGCACCCGCATCCACACCGGAACCCGCACCCACTTCGGTCAGCTCACCGGCTGAATTGCTCCCAGCGACCGAAGCTTCAGCGGTTGCTTCGGTGCCGATCCATGCCCCCCGGGCCTCGGCAGGATCGGGTCTGCCCAAAGTGAGGCCTGTGCCGCTCCCGACGCACCCCACGCCACCCCCCCCGGTGCTATCTCTGCCTCCGCCACCCGCCATCCCCTTGGTACCCCCGGTACCTCCGGCCCCCACGACTGCCACTGAAGCCTGCCAAGGGGAAAAGGGACACCTGAACCGAGGCGTTTGCATAGCCCGTGAATGCAAGAGCGCCAAGTTTGCCAACAAGCCCGATTGCCTGCGTATCAGGGATACCGAGGCAGAGCGTTACTGAGCACTTTGCCAAGCGGTTCGGATGGTATATCGTGTCCGCGTCACCCCGGTTGAGGAACCGATATGTCTCCTCTCTCACCCAAGCATGGGTACCGATGGATCAGCAGCGTTGTGGCTTGGACGTTGCTCCTCTTACTGAGTAGTTTGGCCTTGGTCCCCCTGGCGAGGGCTGCGCCCTTGGCGGTGGTCACCATCGTCGATGGTGAGGCGCAACTCATCCGCGCCCACAGCAAGTACGCTTTGATCGAGGGCGCGCGTCTGGAGGCCGATGATCTCGTCGAGGTCACCAGCCAAGGCACGTTGCTGCGGGTGGAATTCAGTGACGGCTTGCGCCTCAGCCTAGGGCCGGCCACTCGCGCTGTGCTGGCTCCCAAGCTGAGCGATGAACGCGGTCAACGCGATGAGCGGGGCTCGGCACGCATCTATCTGCTTCAAGGCTGGGCCAAGTTCAATGCGGACGCTGGCCACAAAGCGCCAACCACGGCCATGGCGGTGGCGGTGTTCACCCCGCTGTTCGATGCCATCGAGCTCAAGGGCGACAGCGTGGTGATGGTCTCTGGGGAGGGCGGCGAGCTGTTTGCCGAATCAGGCTCGGCCACGCTACGCCCCGGTACGGGGGCCAAGCTGAGCCTCAAGAGCGGTGAAGCCGCCCGCCTAGGCAAAGAAGGCAAACCGCCGGTGGCGAGCCCACGCCCCAGTGCTGGTTTTCTCCAGCAACTGCCGCGTGCTTTTATGGACACCTTGCCGGCCCGCGCAGCGATGTTCCAAAACGCCAGCAAGCCCCTCAAGCGGCTGGCCGATGTCAGTGAATCGGACTTGCGTGCTTGGCTCGTGATCGACCCCGCGCTGCGCCGGGCCTATCTGCCTGATCGCTTGCCCGAGCGAAAAATCACCCCACCCCCACCCCGCAAGGTGTCCGCGCCGATTGCGCCGATGACGGTGCCCAGTGTCGCGCCCAGTGCATCACCCCCCGCACCCCGTGATGCACCCGAAGCTGAGCTTGGGTGGAAACCCCTGCCGTTGAGGCCCGGAGATGCGCCATGAAACTGCTCCTCAAGTTCAATTTGATCTTCTTGCTGGTGTTTCTACTGGGCCTCGCGGGATCAAGTTGGGTGGCGCGCAGCATGCTGCAAGCTGCCGCTGTCGATGAGGTGGCCAACCGTGCCCGGTTGTTGATGGAAAAAGCCAATGCGGTCAGCAGCTACACCGCCACGCAGATCAAACCCTTGCTTGAAACGCAGATGAAGTACACCTTCTTGCCGCAATCGGTGCCGGCGTATTCGTCGGCCGAGGTGCTGATCGCCCTGCAAAAGGTCTACCCCGACTACAGCTTTAAGTCCGCCATGCTCAACCCCACCAACCCTCGGGACCGGGCCGTGGCGTGGGAAGAAGACGTGATCACGCAGTTTCGCAATGCCCCGGACATGCCGGAATTCATCGGCCAGCGCGAAACCCCGAGCGGGCAATCGCTCTTCATTGCACGCCCCATTCGGCTCAAAAACCCGGTTTGTTTGGCGTGCCACAGCACCCCCAGTGCAGCACCGGCCACCTTGTTGGAACGCTACGGCCCGGCCAATGGCTTTGGTTGGAAGATTGGCGACACCTTGGGTGCCCAGATCGTTTCGGTGCCGATGGATGTGCCGATGCAAAACGCCCGGCACGCTTTGTGGGCGGTGATGGGGTTGCTCTCAGGCATGTTTCTGCTGATCGGCACAGCCCTCAACTTCATGCTCTGGAAACTGGTGATCCAGCCGGTCAGTCAGTTATCCGCCCTGGCCGATCAGGTCAGCTTGGGCGAGGCGGACGTGCCCGAATTCAGCGTCGCGACCAAGGATGAAATCGGTGTGCTGGCCGAGTCTTTCGGTCGTATGCGCAAGAGCTTGGACCACGCCATGAAAATGTTGGAAGGTTGAAGAGTGGACAGACTCTTGCCGAGTCAGATCGGCAAATACACCATCTCTGAAGTGATCGGCCATGGCGCGATGGGGGTGGTCTACAAGGGGTTCGATCCCCATATCCAACGCCCGGTAGCCATCAAGACGGTTCACAAGAGTTTGCTGGGCAACGACCAAGCGGCCGATTCCATCGCGGCGCGTTTTCGCAATGAAGCCAAGGCGGTGGGCCGCATCGTTCACCCCGGTGTGGTGGCGATCTACGAGTTGGGCGAAGACGAGACCACCGCTTTTATCGCCATGGAGTTTGTCGAGGGCCGCAGCCTCGACCAGATCTTGGCAGAGACACCGCTGCTGGCCGAGGCCCAAGTGCTCAGCATCATGGAGCAGCTGCTCGACGCGCTGGACTACGCCCATCGGCAAGGCGTTTGGCACCGCGACATCAAACCCGCCAACCTGATGCTGGCCACCAACGGCCAGCTCAAACTGACCGATTTCGGCATCGCGCGCATCGAGAACATGGGCCTGACCCAAGTGGCCTCGATGATCGGCACCCCCGGCCACATGGCCCCTGAGCAGTACATGGGTGAAGGCATTGATCAGCGCGCCGATGTGTTTGCCGCCGGCGTCTTGCTCTACCAACTGCTGGCGGGTCAAGCGCCTTTCACGGGCAACCCGGAGCAGGTGATGTACAAGATCCTGCACGAGACGCCGCCGCCGCCCAGCCCCTTGGCCCATCCACCGAGGCCCGAGGCCTATGACGCCGTGGTGGCCCAAGCCATGGCCAAACAAGTCGAGCAGCGTTTTGCCTCAGCCCGTGCGTTTCACCAAGCCCTGATCAGCGCGGCCCATCAAAACCAGCCCCCGCAGCATCCGCAACACTCACCTGAGCAAGATGGCTTCACCATGGTGTTGCCCAAGGCCCAGTGGGCGCAGATGCTGGACTCACCAGGCAGCAGTGCAGCGTCGGCTCCCATACCGGGCTTGGATGGCCCCACGCTGAGCCGCATCGAGCACTCGCTGGCAAGTTATGTGGGGCCGATGGCCAAGCTGATGGTGCGCGACGCCGCCCGCCATTGCACCGATGTCCGCAGCTTGACCAGCGCGGTGGCGCAGCACATCGACATGGAAGCGCAGCGGCAAAAATTCATCCACGATGCTTTGGCCGGTTCACAGGCCCAAGCGGCGATCCACCCCACGCACAGCCATCCCAACAGCAGCGGCAGCGCCGCTTTGGCTTTTCCTGAGCTCAATCCGCCGCCGCTCACCCCCTTACCTTTGCCTTTACCTTTACCAACGCCCATCTCCGGCACCGGATCGGGCACCCTGACCGAGGCCTGCAAAGCCCACGCGCAGCACATATTGACCTTGCAACTCGGCCCCATCGCCAAGATTTTGGTGAAACGCGCCGCCGATCAAGCCACAGAGCGTGAGCATTTCTGGCACCGTTTGGTCGAGGCCTGCCCTGAACTGGACAGCGACAAGTTGCTGCGCGAGTTGCGCGCTGGCAAGGGCTGAGTGGCGCTACTCGGTGGTCATCTCCGCCAACCAGCGCTGCTGCCGCCACGCCGGTGCTGTCGTCTGAAACAGCTTGGTTCTAGGCGTGAGCAGACAAGCCCACTGCGCGGCGGCCATGCGCTGGCGCTGTCCGCCCTCACGCAACACCTTGAGCGCCTGCGCCGGGCTTGGCTGCTCGCCCATGAAGAAGCGCGGCTCAGCGGGCGATGTTGTGCTGAAGCGCGCCTGATGCGCCTGCCACCAGCCCTGCACCCGCTCAGCATCCGGCCACGGCAGGCCCTCGTCGTCGTCCAGCGCCACCAAGTCGTCATTCGGGTCATCATTGGGCCCGCCGAAGCGCCCGTCACTCGCGCCCTCCGGTGGCGTGCGTTCCAGATCCAGCCGGGCCAGATCAGCCCCGGTGATGCGCGTGAATGCCTCGCCCGCGAGCCGACTGACCAAGAGATCAGCCATTTGCCCGATCAGCCACGGGATGAAGAACGCATCACCCGCCACGCCACAGCGCCGGATCAGGCGTCGCCGCGCCGCCACACCCGCCGGCCCCGGCTCGTTGGCCCGCTCCGACCACCGGCGTGAACATTCGCGTAAGTGCTGCCGCGCCGCATCCACCTCGATCACCTTCAGCAGCCACTCGGCCGCCGCATCGCTCCACGCCCCCGCCCCTTCGGCCAACTCGTTCAGCACCGCGAGCACCCCCGCCGACCGATCTCCCAGCAACAGCGCCGAGCGCGCCGCCCAGAACTGCGGGGTCTCGTCCTCGGCCGCGTCGTCCGCCACGCAAGCGGCCACCACCTGCGGCAACACATCAACCCGCCCGACTTCCCCCGCCACCCGCAAAGCTCGCACCCGCAAACGCTCGTCCGCATCGGCCAGCGCCGCCCCCAACGCCGCCCCCGGATCAACCCGGTGCATCCCACACGCCGCCAACCCCGCCGCCCGCTGCACCGCATCCCCCGACATCAACAAATCACGGATCGTCCCCTGCAACGCTTGCGCAGACACCCACCCCAACGCCCCCAACACCCCCCGCTCAGCCCCCGGCACCGCCGCAACAAGAGCAAACAGCCGCTGCAACAACCCCGCATCCTTCAATTCAAGCGCTCGCACCGCCAACGTAAACACCGCCCCCACACTGGGCGTTTCCAGCGCTTCAAGACAGAGTTTCAGCCCGAAATCCCCAGCAACCGCAATCCCATCCAAATGCGCAGCAATGCGCTCGTCAAGGCGTTGCAGACGGTGGATTTGGACGTGGTGTGAGCGCACCAGCACACTGCGAACGTGGCGGAGGTGGGTTGACTCCTCGACGTGTTGGGAGATGACGAGGGGG
>NZ_JBYSVC010000099.1:0-7976 GCF_057922285.1 Leptothrix toolikensis (SeqCode) | reverse complement strand
GGGGTTCGCGGCTCAGTTGCAGATCGACTTGCGCAGCATGGTTGCTGTAGATGTGGCAGTCGCCGCCCGTCCAGATGAAGTCGCCCACCGCCAAGTCGCATTGCTGCGCCACCATGTGGGTCAGCAGCGCGTAGCTGGCGATGTTGAAAGGCACGCCCAAGAACAGATCGGCGCTGCGCTGATAGAGCTGGCAAGAGAGCCGGCCGTCGGCGACGTAGAACTGGAACAGCGCGTGACACGGCATCAGTGCCATGGCGTCCAAGTCGGCCACATTCCACGCACTGACGATCATGCGGCGCGAGTCGGGGCTGCGGCGAATTTGCTCGATCACTTGGCTGATCTGGTCGATGTGACGGCCGTCGGCGGTCGGCCAAGAGCGCCACTGCACGCCGTAGACCGGGCCCAAATCACCGTCCTCTTGGGCCCACTCGTTCCAGATCGAGCAGCCGCGTTCTTGCAGCCAGCGCACGTTGCGCTCGCCACGCAGGAACCAGAGCAACTCCAAAATCACCGACTTGAGGTGTACCCGTTTGGTGGTGACCAGCGGAAAGCCTTCGGCCAGATTGAAGCGCATCTGGTGGCCGAAGATGCTTTTGGTGCCGGTGCCGGTGCGGTCTGTTTTGGGGGTGCCATGGTCACGCACGTGGCGCAGCAGGTCTTCAAAGGGAGGGTGTGCTGTCATGGGCAAAAGGGTTCAGGCGCTGAACTGCATGGCCGCCAAGCGGGCGTAAAGGCCGCCTCGGGCTACCAGCTCGGTGTGGGTGCCTTGGTCGATGATGCGGCCGGCGTCGAGCACCACGATGCGGTCGGCGCGTTGCACGGTGGCCAAGCGGTGCGCGATGACCAAGGTGGTGCGGTTTTGCATGGCGGCTTCCAGGGCGGACTGCACCACGCGTTCGCTTTCAGCGTCCAAGGCACTGGTGGCTTCGTCGAGCAGCAGCAGCGGCGGATTTTTCAGGATGGCGCGCGCAATGGCCAAGCGTTGGCGTTGACCGCCCGACAAGCGCACACCGCGCTCGCCCAGATCACTGCCATAGCCCTCGGGCAGCGCCATGATGAAGTCATGGGCGTGGGCGGCCTTGGCGGCGGCTTCGACCTCGGCGATGCTGGCTTCGGGCCGACCGTAGCGAATGTTTTCCAGCGCGCTGGTGGAAAACACCGTGCTGTCTTGCGGCACGATGGCCATGCGTTGGCGCAGATCCGCCAGCGAGGCTTGGTCGATGGGCACACCGTCGAGCAAAATGCGCCCCTGCTGGGCGTCATAAAAGCGCAGCAGCAACTGAAAAACAGTGCTCTTACCCGCACCGCTTGGGCCCACCAAGGCGACGGTCTCACCGGCGCGGATGTCGAGATCGAACTGGCTCAGCGCTGCTTGGTCAGGGCGCGAGGGGTAGTTGAACTGCACGCCCTCGAAGCGCACGGTCGAGCCGTTACGGGTCGGCGGTAAAGCCTGCGGTTGACGGGGTTCTTGCACCGACGAGCGCGTGGCGAGCAACTCCATCAAGCGCTCGGTGGCACCGGCGGCGCGCAACATGTCGCCCCAGACTTCCGACAACACCGCCACCGAGCCCACCAGCAGCATCACAAACACCACGGTTTGGCCGAGGTGACCGGCGCTGATCTTGCCGTCC
The DNA here is from genome assembly GCF_057922285.1 of Leptothrix toolikensis (SeqCode). Taxonomy (NCBI): domain Bacteria; kingdom Pseudomonadati; phylum Pseudomonadota; class Betaproteobacteria; order Burkholderiales; family Sphaerotilaceae; genus Leptothrix; species Leptothrix toolikensis (SeqCode). The sequence goes on along the minus strand of NZ_JBYSVC010000099.1, from coordinate 6,345 downwards.
ATCACCGCTTGGGTGCCTTGGTACAGGCCCCAAAGCAGCGCGCCAAAGGTGGCGCTGATGATGAAGCCCACCAAGGTGGCGCGCACCCGGGTACGCCGCCTTGCGGTGTCAAAAGCGCCCTCAGCCGCGACCAAATAGCGCCCGGCTTCGCGGCTTTCTTGGGCGTAGCTCTGCACCACCGGAATCGCGTTGAGCACCTCAGCGGCGATGGCGCTGGTGTCGGCAATGCGGTCTTGGCTGGCCCGCGACAAGCGGCGCACCCGGCGGCCAAAGTAGATGGAAGGCAGCACCACCAGCACCAAGATGCCCAGCACCTGCGTCATCACGTAGGGGTTGGTGACGATCAGCATGCCCAGCGCGCCTAAGCCCATCACGGCGTTGCGCAACCCCAAGCTCAGGGAGGAGCCGACGACGGTTTGCACCAAGGTGGTGTCGGTGGTCAGGCGTGAGAGCACTTCGCCGGTGGCGGTGGTTTCGAAGAAACCAGGGCTTTGGCGCACCACGTGGGCGTAGACGGCGCTGCGTAGATCAGCGGTGACACGCTCACCCAGCCACGTGACCATGTAAAAGCGTGCGGCCGAGAACACCCCCAGCGCCACACCGATACCAAAGAGCGCCAAGAAGTACCCGCGCAAGTCCACCAGACGTTGGCCGGCGGCAGCCGGGTCAGGTGGGTTGATGCCTTGATCGATCAAGGTGCGCAGCGCCATCGGCACCGCCAAGGTGGCCAAGGCCGCACCGATCAAAAAGAGCAGCGCCAAGGCGATCTGTCCCCGGTACGGTCGCAAAAAAGGCAGCAGGCCACTCAAGGACTGCACCTGTGCGGTGGCTGGGGGAGAGGCTTGGGTCATGGTTTCAAGGCTGTTGTTCTTAGTGCATGGCCTGCGCCCGCACCATGTTGGTGTAGAGGCCGTTATGGGCCATCAGCTCGCTGTGCGAGCCGGATTCGGCCACGCGGCCGTCGAGCAGCACGATGATGCGGTCGGCGTTGCGCACGGTGCTGAGGCGGTGAGCGATCAGGATCAAGGTCTTCTTGCCGTGCCACTGCTCAATAGACTGCTGCACGGTGCGTTCTGATTCGGTGTCGAGCGCCGAGGTGGCTTCGTCAAACAGCCACACCGGCGCGTCCTTGTAAAGCGCCCGGGCAATGGCCAAACGTTGACGTTGCCCCCCCGAGAGCCGGCTGCCGTTGGTGCCGACCGAGGTTTCCATGCCTTCCGGCAGCGAGGCGACGAAATCCCAAAGATTGGCTGAGCGCAGGCATTCTTCGATACGGGCCGGGTCGATGGGTTGGGCATAGGCCACATTGGCAGCGATGGAGCCCTCGAACAGCACGATGTCTTGCGAGACCACGGCAAATTGGCGACGCAGATCGGCCTTACGGACTTCGGTGAGATCGACGCCGTCGAGGCGGATCATGCCGCTGGTGGGGGCGATAAAGCCCAGCACGGTGCTGATGATGGTGGTCTTGCCGGCCCCAGAGGGGCCCACCAAGGCGATGGTTTGGCCGGCGGGAATATCCAAACTCAGTTCATGCAGGGCGGGCTTGTCGGTGCCTTCGTACTGGATAGAGACGCGATCAAAGTGGATCTGGCCCTTGAAACCCGACAGCTCCTTGGTGCCCTTATCGGGTTCAGCCGGGGTATCCATCAGCTCAAAAGAGGCCTTGGCCACGATCAAGCCGTTCAGGATCGGCTGTGAGATGTCGGTGAGATGGCGCATGGGCGAGATCGTCATCAGCAAAGCGGTGAGGAAAGCGACAAAGTCGCCGACCGAGGTGCCTTGCTGGGCTGATTCCACCAGCGCCAGGGTCAAGATCAACGCCACACCGGCGCTGGCAATGACTTGGGTGAGCGGCGTCATGGTCGAGCTGGCGGCCACATTTTTGAGCGTCAGGCGGTGCAGTTGCTCAGCCTCACGCTTGAAACGCTGCTTTTCGAACTCAGCCGCGTCGAAGGTGCGCACCACGCGCCACGCCCGGGTGACGTCATCGACGATACCCACCAAGCGAACTTGCGACTCGTACCAAAGCGTGCCCACCGCGTTGACGCGTTTATGCACCAAGCGCACCACCACGGCCAGCAGGGGCAGGGTGATGAGCGAAAGCAGCGTGAGCTGCCAGTTGACGTAGAAAAGGTAGCCCATCAAGGCCACCAAGGTGGTGCCGTCGCGCAGCAAGGTGGTGACGGCGCTGGACAAGGAACTGGCGGCCGATTGCGGGTCGTTGATGACTTTGCTGGCCGCCACACCGGGGCTGAGACGGGTGTAGAGGCTGGCATCAGCCCGCAAAATCGCACCGATCAAGTCGATACGGATGGCCATCACCGCTTGCGAGGTGGACCAGTTCAGCAAATAGGTGCCCAAAAAGGCCAGCAGACCCCGCACCGCAAACAAGCTGATCACCACGACCGGCACCACCCACAAGGGGTAGGGCAATTTGCCCTTGAAGCCGGTGTCAAGCAGCGCTTTGAAGAGTGCGGGTACGGCCGGTTCGACCGCTGCCGACAGGAAGAAAAAAAGCACCCCGAGGATGCTGCCCCATTTAAAGGGCTTGATGTAGCCGAGCAGGCGAGAGGTGGTGGATGGATGTGTCATGAGCGGCTGGGGCCGGAGGGCACACCGCTGCGGCAGGGCGTCGGTCTACACAACCCCACGGCATGGGGAGCGGCGATTGTATATTGGTCGCTATGTCTTCTTACCCTACGCATTGGCTGTGTTCTCGTCGGCGCTGCATGAGTTCTTTGGGGGGGCTGGGTGCTGGCCTAGCCTTGGGTGTGGCTGGGTGTGGCCCTTCCGAGACACCCCGCCAAGGCCCAGTTTATCGGGATCAGCCCGCTCCCTTGAGTCGGCCGGTGTGCCGCTGGGCGGTTCACCCCTTGCATAACCCGCGCAAATTGTTCGAGCGCTATCAGCCGCTGATCGAATGGCTCAACCTGAAAGTGCCCCAAGTGCGCTGGGTGCTGGAGGCATCGCGCGACTATCCCGAGTACGAGCGCAAGTACCGTGCGCGCGCTTTTGAATTCATCCTGCCCAACCCATGGCAAACCCTTGACGCCCTGAAGTTTGGCTACCACGTGATTGCCATGGCGGGCAATCCAGCGCAGTTCAAAGGCATCTTGATCGTGCGGCGGGATAGCCATTTCAAATCGCCTTTGGATTTGCGTGGCCGCACCATCAGCTATCCAGCCCCCACTGCTTTGGCGGCCTGCATGATGCCGCAATCGTGGCTGCGCTCTCAGGGGCTGGATGTGATGCGCGAGACCCAAAGCATGTTTGTGGGCTCGCATGAGTCGGCCATCATGAACGCCTACTTGGGCCGCTCTGCCGCTGGGGGAACGTGGCCGCCGCCGTGGCGGGTGTTTCAAAACGAGCACCCCAAGGAGGCTGCCGAGCTGATGCTGGCGTGGGAGACGCCGCCGCTGGTCAATACCTCTGTGATGGTGCGTGATGATGTGAGTGCGGTCGTGCGTAACGCGACCCGTCAAGCCTTGCTCAGTTTGGCTGAGACGCCGGAAGGTCCGGCGATGTTGGATGGGCTCGATATGGATCGCTTTCATCCGGCGCAGGACATGAGCTATGACGTCGTGCGGGATTACGTAGCGCGCTTTGAGCGCGACATTCGCCGGGTGGAGGCGTTGTGATGAAACTCGGTACGGTGCGCATGCAGCTCATCTTGGCGGTGGCCTTAGTGCATGCCTTGCTCATGAGTTTGTTCATCCTGGATCTGTCTTGGCGGCAGAAAAATCTGTTGCTTGAGCAGCAAGCTGAACATGGGTTGGCCCTTGCACAAAGTGTGGCCACGTCCTCTGCGGGCTGGTTGGGTGCCATGGATGTGTCGGGTTTGCAGGAAATCATTGATTCGCAACATCGTTATCCCGAGTTGCTGTTTGCCATGGTCTTGACCCTTGAGGGCCATGTGGTCGCGCATACCGACCGTCAGCGCTTGGGGCAGTTTGTTGACATGGATGAAAGCAACCAAGGGGCTCTGCGCCCACGGGTGATCAGCCGCACCGCCGATCTGGTCGATACCGTGGTGCCGGTGATGTTGGCGGGCCGGCCGATTGGCTGGGTGCGCGTCGGCTTGGGCCAGAACGTGACCCGGGCGCGGCTGGAGCAAGTCATCCAAGACGGTGTGCTCTACGCTTTGGCGGCGGTGATCTTGGGCTCTTTGATGGCTTGGTGGTTGGGGACGCGCCTGACAAGGCGTTTGGCGCTGATCCAAACCATGACGCATCGGGTGCGCTCTGGCGAAGCCGTGCCCCCTGTCGAGGTTCCTGGCGATGATGAAGTGGCCATGCTGGCGCACGATTTCCATCGCATGCTCAGCACGCTGGAGGCGCAACGCCAAGAGTTATTTGCCTCCCAATTGGCGCTGGCCGAGGAGTCCAACCGGCGTCGCACCATGGTGGAAGAATCCAACGACGGTATCGTGGTTTTGAACGAACAAGGTGGTGTGTCCGAGGCCAATCGGCGTTTTGCTGTGATGTTGGGCTACACCCCCGCCGAGATGCTGGCCCTGCATGTTTGGGATTGGGATGCTCGTTGGCAGCGGGATGACATGCTCGATGAACAAGGGCGCTTCGCCCCCAAAGGCGCTCATTTTGAGACCCAGCATCGGCGCAAGGGCGGCACCACGCTGGACGTCGAGGTCAGCAGCAGTGGCATGTTTATCGGTGGCCAATGGCTCTATTTCTCGGTGGTACGCGATGTCAGCGAACGCAAACGCACCGAGTTGGAGTTGACCCGCTACCGCCACAGCCTCGAAGAGCGGGTGACGCAGCGCACCGCGCAGCTCAGCCAAGCCCGCGAGCAAGCTGAGGTTGCCAACCGTGCCAAGAGCGCTTTTCTGGCCAATATGAGCCACGAAATTCGCACGCCGATGAATGCGGTGATTGGGTTGACCTATCTGCTGCAAAAAGCGAATCTGCCCTCTGCACAGGCCCAGCGGCTGGACAAAATCGCGGTGGCTTCCAGCCATTTAAAGGCCATCTTGGATGACATCTTGGAGATTTCCAAGATTGAAGCGGGGCGGGTGAACTTGGAGTGCATCGAGTTCTCTGTGCCCTTTTTGTTGGGTCAGGTGGTGGCCTTGGTGGAAGAGTCCGCCAGCAGCAAAGGCTTGCGGATCACCATGGATGCCGACCCTTCTCGCTGGGTGTTGTGTGGGGATGTGACCCGCCTACGCCAAGCCCTGCTCAACTACGTCAGCAATGCCATCAAATTTACCGAGCAAGGCGCGGTGTCTTTGCGGGCCTCGGTGGAGAAAATCGACGAGGGTGCAGGCGCAAACGATGCCGCCCTTTTGCGTTTTGAAGTCGAAGACAGCGGCATTGGCATGACCCTTGAGCAGCAGTCACGGCTGTTTTGCGACTTTGAGCAGGCCGACACCTCGACCACGCGTAAATACGGCGGCACGGGTTTGGGGCTGGCGATCACCCGTCGGCTCGCTCTGCTGATGGGGGGCGAGACGGGGGTGATCAGTCAGCTTGGGCAAGGCAGCACCTTTTGGTTCACCGCCAAGGTGAAACGGTGTCAGGCCTCGGTGGCGTTGGGAGCTTCGCCGCCGCAGATCATGCCGCCTGAACAAGATCCGGAGACCCTGCTGCAACACCACCATGCCGGGGCGCGCATCTTGTTGGCCGAGGACAACCCGATCAACCGCGAAGTGGTGCTTGATCTGCTGGAGTCGGCCGGCTTGGTGGTTGATGTGGCTGACGATGGCCGCATGGCGTTGGCCAAGGCGACCCAAGGGGGCTACGACCTGATCTTGATGGATGTGCAAATGCCGGAGATGGATGGCCTAAGTGCCACGCGTGCCATCCGGGCCTTGCCTGGCCCCGACGGTGGTGTGCCCATTTTGGCCATGACGGCCAACGCTTTTGCCGAAGACCGCCAAGCTTGCTTTGAGGCCGGTATGAACGACTTTGTCGCCAAGCCGGTGGACCCCGATGCGCTGTTTGCCCAGTTGCTCCATTGGCTGAAGGCTGAAGGCTGAAGGTGGGCTACCGTAGCGTTGCATCACTGATGCACCCGACCCCATTCCTCTTCGAAGACACGCACCAAACTTTGATCCGATAGTCGATTGGGTGGCATCTCTAAGCGAGCCATATCGGGCGGAAAGTCGAACAAAGTTGGCAAGCCTTGCAGGGTGAGAAAGCGCAACTTGGGGGGCAGGGCGGCGGGTGGATGCCAAGGGCGATGGCTGGCAAGGATGTAGCCCCATTCGCCAAAGCTGGGCACATGGGCGTGATATGGCGTGGCGTGCAGACCCACGGCGTTCACGGTGGCTGCCACCGTCCAAAAGCTTTGCCGAGCGATCAGCGGTGAGGTGGTCTGGATCACGGC
>NZ_JBYSVC010000098.1:0-7997 GCF_057922285.1 Leptothrix toolikensis (SeqCode) | reverse complement strand
GGGCTTCGTAGCCGTTGAACATCAGGGTGGTGCGTTTGCGGCTGAAGAGGCCGTCTTCGCCGATGCGGCGTTCGGTGGCTTGGCTCCAGCGGGGGTGATCGACGTTGGGGTTGACGTTGGAATAGAAACCGTATTCACGCGCTGCGGCTTTGACCCAAGCGGTGGCGGGTTGCTTTTCGACCAAACGGATTTTGATGATCGACTTGGCGCTCTTGAAGCCGTATTTCCAAGGCACCACCAGTCGTACTGGCGCGCCGTTTTGGTTCGGCAGCACTTCGCCGTACATGCCAAAGGCCAGAAGGGTGAGCGGGTGCAGCGCTTCGTCAAGGCGCAGGCCTTCGACATAGGGCCAGTCGAGCACGTTGGCGCTCAGCTTGGGCATTTGCTTCGGGTCGGCCAAGGTGTGGAACTCGACAAACTTGGCGTTGCCGGTGGGCTCGGCGCGCCGGATCAACTCAGCCAGCGACCAGCCGACCCACGGGATCACCATCGACCAGCCCTCCACGCAGCGCAGGCGATAGGTGCGTTCCTCCAGCGCTGCCAGCTTGAGCAACTCATCCAAGTCGTAGGTCTTGGGCCGCTTGACCTCGCCTTCAATCGTCACCGTCCACGGCCAGGTGCGCAGCGTGCCGGCGTTGCGCGCTGGGTCGCTCTTGTCGGTGCCGAACTCGTAGAAGTTGTTGTAGCTGCTGGCGTCGCCATAGGCCGTGGGCCGATCCAGCACCATCGCGCCAGCTACTTTCGACGCGCCACCGGCCAGCGCCGCCAACTTGCCGGGGCGTTCGGTGGCGGCGTGGCTCAACGCACCCAAGCCGCCCAACTCCCCAAGCGCCAAGGCCGAGCCCCCGGCCAGCGCGTGGCGCAACCAGCGCCGGCGCTCTTCAACCACCGCGCGCGGTGTGATCTCGTGGGCAGGCAACTCAAATCCTGGGCGTGACATGGGGGGGCTCCTGAGGCTGGGGAATGGGCTGGCATGGACAACTCTTTGCGCTAGATCGTGGTCGCTTGAAAGACGTGGCGCATGATCAAGGCGTCGGCGCGCCAAACAGTACACGGTCTCAAGGGGGCGGCGCTCGATACGAGGAGAAAACCATGAACAGCCTACGCCTGAATCTTTTGATGGCGGCACTCTTGGCGGGATGTACACCGTCGCTGCCACCCGTGGGCCAACTTCCCCCGATCAACCTGAACGACATGCCGATGGTGCAGGGCAACGAGATTGAGTTGTCTTTGCGTAACTCGAACCATTTTTGGGACTTTGGCATGGATCACGCTGCGGAGCAGTTGAACGCGCAGCATCCCGATGGTCTGGATCAGCATCTACAGCTGGTGTCGGTGGTGATGCCCCGACCGACCAAATCGGCCGAGGTCTCGGTGCGGTTTGCCATCGACTCGCAGGGACATGTCATCAACGTCGAGATGCGCCGGCTCTTCAGTGTGGGGGCTGAAATGGTGCTGGCGGATACCGCCAGCGCGCTGCCGCTGTGGCGCTTCAGCCCGCCGACGCAGGGCGGCTTGCCGACCTCGTATTGCTGTGTGCGCCTGCGTTTGGAGTACCTGCCCAATGAGTAGTCGCGTCGCGTATCGCTTTAACCGTGCGTCACCCACTGCGCAATCTGCTGCGCCGACATCGCACCGCTGACGCGGCGCACTTCTTCGCCGTTCTTGAACATCACCATGGTGGGAATGGAGCGGATGCGGTGGCGCACCGAGCTTTGCGGGCAGGCGTCGCTATCGACCTTGGCCAGCAGCGCTTGGCCCTTGAGCAGGGCGGCGGCTTGCTTGAACTGCGGGGCCATCATCTTGCAAGGCCCGCACCATTCGGCCCAAAAATCCACCACCACCGGCAACTCGGTGCCGCTCACCACCGCGCCGAAGTTGGCGTCGCTCAGTTCGGCCGGATGGCCGTCGAGCAGCGCCTTGCCACAATGCCCACAGCTTGGGTCGTGCGCCAAACGCTCATCGGGCACGCGGTTCTTGGTTTGACAATGGCTACAGGTGATCAGCATGAATACCTCCGGTTTGGATACCCATCAAGGTATGGGTGTGAAGCATAAATTTCAAGTCTTTTCTATTGTCCGGTGGGGCGGTGCGAGGGTTGCCGTGTTGGCCGTGTGGATGGCTTTGGCGGGTTGTGCCAATGCACCAAGTGCGCCCAGTGACCGAGGGCCGATGGTTCAAGGCGAGGACGTGGCGCTTGAGTTGCGCAACACCTGGCATTTTTGGGAGGTGGGTATGCGTCAAGCGGCGGCCCAGCTGCGCACTCAGCAACCCAAGGGGTTGGATCGGCCACTGCGCTTGACCAAGATGGTGATGCCCAAGGCCTTTACGGAAGGCGAAGTCGAGGCTCGCTTTGCCATTGATGCCGAGGGCCGAGTGATCGACTTGGATATGCACAACCACTCCGGGAGGGGGGCCGAGGATCTGAGTCGCCTCACCTTTCAATCCCTGCCTCGCTGGCGCTTTCAGCCGCCCATGCACTTGGGTCGGGCGACGGGTTATTGCTGCGTGCGCTTGCGGGTAGAGCATGTGCCGCAGTAGGGGATCGGGCCATGGTGATCGGCATCCCTAGAATCCACCCCCACCATGCATGCCAGCACCCTACCCAGCGCCGCCCTGCCCACCTCTGATCTGCCCGCGCGCTGCGACGTGCTGGTGGTGGGTGCTGGGCCGGCGGGTTGTGCGGTGGCGACGCTTTTGGCACGCGCCGGGCGGGAGGTGGTGTTGGTGGACGCCCAGGCTTTTCCGCGTGACAAGACCTGCGGCGATGGGCTGATCCCGGATGCCCATGCAGCTTTGGCGCGGCTTGGGGTGCTGGAGGCCGTGATGGCCCGCGCCCATCGGGTTGCGGCGGTGCGTTGTGTCGGGCCGAGCGGCGGCAGCATTGATCTGCCGGGGGACTCGGTGAGCGGGCTGGCGGTGTTGCCGCGTCGGGTGCTGGACGAGTTGCTGTGTCGCCATGCCATCGCAGCGGGGGCGCGCTTTGTGGCACCGATGCGTTTCGACAAGCCGGTGCTGGACCCGCAAGGACGCGTGGTCGGTGCTTGGTTGCGTCAAGGCGAACGCTCGTTCGAGATCCGCGCGGACTGGGTGATTTTGGCCACCGGGGCGGCGCTGGTGCCGCTGACCGCTGTCGATTTGTGCCAGCGCCGCAGCCCCAGTGGCATTGCGCTGCGCGGCTATGTCCACAACCCCGCCGTGGCAGCGCAGATCCGCAGCATGGATGTGGTCTGGCACCGCAGCTTGCAGCCGGGCTATGGCTGGATCTTTCCGGTGGGCGGCGATGTCTTCAACATCGGCGTCGGCATCCTGCCCGGTCGGGGCAAGCCGATGCCGGAGGTGAATTTGCGCAGCGTGCTCGACGCTTTCACGCGCTGCTACCCCCCGGCGCAGGCTTTGATGGCAGGCGGCACGCTGGTGGGGGACTTCAAAGGCGCGCCGCTGCGCTGCTCCCTCGACGGTGCGGGCCACAGTCGAGCGGGCTTGTTGGCGGTGGGCGAGGCCATCGGCAGCACGTATGCCTTCACGGGCGAGGGCATCGGCAAGGCGATGGAAACCGGCATCCACGCGGCTGAAGCGATCTTGGCCGGTGCATCGGACGCCGAGGTTCGCGCCGACTATGACGCGCGCTTGGCCCGGCTCAAACCGCGCTTTGATCTCTATGAGCGTGCCAACCGCGTCAATGCCCAACCGTGGCTCACTGATCTGGTGATTTGGCGTGCGCGCCGCAGTCCACGCTTGCATCGCCGCATGGCGGGGTTGCTGAACGAAACCAGCAACCCCGGCAACTTGTTCAGCCTGAAGGGTTGGCTGCGGTTTTTTACCGAATAAACGGAGTTCCCTGTGTGTCAATTGCTTGGCTTGAACGCCAACACCCCGACCGATCTGGTCTTCAGTTTCACCGGCTTTGCCCAGCGTGCGGTCGAGCACAAGGACGGCTTTGGCATCGGCTTTTTTGAAGGCCCCGGCGTGCGGTTGTTTGTCGATGACCAAAGCGCGCATCTCTCGCCGGTGGCGCAGATGCTGCGCACGTATCCGATCAAGAGCCGCCACATCATTGCCCACATCCGCAAGGCCACCCAAGGCCGGGTGGCGCTGGAAAACACCCACCCGTTTCAGCGCGAGCTGTGGGGGCGCTACTGGGTGTTTGCGCACAACGGCAACTTGACCCACTTTCAACCCAAGCTGCATGCGGCTTTTCATCCGGTGGGCGGCACCGACAGCGAGCGCGCTTTTTGCTGGTTGATGCAAGAGCTGGCCAAAAACCACGCCAGCCTGCCCACCGTCGAAGCCCTGACTGAAACCCTGGCCGAGCTGGTGCCGCGCATCACGCCGCACGGCACGTTCAACTTTTTGCTCAGCAACGGTGAGGCCTTGTGGGCGCATTGCTCGACCAAGCTGCACTACGTGTTGCGCCGTCACCCTTTCACGGCGGCTGAGTTGCGCGACGACGACGTGCAGATCGACTTTGCTCGCCACACCACGCCCCAAGACCGCGTGGCGGTGATCGTGACGGAGCCGTTAACGCGCAACGAAGCTTGGCAGGCGCTACGGCCGGGCGAGTTGGCGGTGTTCAAGGATGGCGAGCGGGTGTTTCGCCATGATTAATGGCGAATAAGAAAAAGCCAGTTGAGCTGTGCATTTTGTCAATAATAACCACAATATTTCTATGCTTACTATATGCTTACTATATGCTTACTGCGCTTATATTTTGCCTTGGCCATAGGGGTTGCTGCGGCACAGCAATAAATATTCACGACTTTGACGATTGTGTGACGCAAAGGGCGGCTGTCTTTAGGCTTACATGCGTCCATTGCACCTAGAATTGACCCATGTCAATAGGTCTAAAAATACTTTTTTGGTAATGTCATAAGTCGTTAGGAGGTCCAATATGAACATTTTTGAAACCACAGATAAAATCATCGGCGATATTCCTGAAGGGCAACGATTCTCAGCCGCAGATGCTGAATTGTTGATGCGCTTCAGAGACCAACTGCTGGCCATGGAAGATGAGCTGGTGCAGGGGTTTTACGACACGATCCAAGCTAACCCGCAAATGGCGACCCTGATCGGTCACGGTGCGCGCTCTGATCGTGAAACCACCTTGCGGCGCTGGTGGCAGCGCACCTTGGCCGGGCCGTTCGATGCGAAATATTGGGCTTGGCAGTCGCTGGTCGGCGTTGTCCACATCAAGGTGGGGGTCAAGAACCCGATGATGATGGGCATGTGGGTCTGGGTGCTGGATTGGCTGCGCTCACGCGTCACCCCTGAGTTTGTCGGCAGCCCCGAGCTGGCCCGCGAGATCATGAGCAGCGTCGAACGGCTGGCGCTGACCGCCCAAGCGATCACCGCTGAAAGCTACTTGGTCTACTACCTCGAAACGGTGATCCGGATCACGGGCTTCAAGCCCGCTCTGCTGGAGCGCATGTTCAAGTCAGAGATCAACGTGCTCCTTGCTGAGGTGCGTGAGCAACTTGGCAGCATTTGAGCCCTTCGCCCCTCAGCACACCCTTCAGTACCTTTTCATTTCGGTTTTTTCTTCGGGAGCTTTGCCATGCGCGCAGACGTACTTAATTCCATTCTTCAAGAACTCAACGGCTCGACCGCTGATATTGAAGCCTCCGCTGTTCTCTCCACCGACGGCTTGATGATGGCCTCCTTGCTGCCGGCCAGCATGGACGAAGACCGTGTGGGTGCCATGAGTGCCGCCATGCTCTCCTTGGGCGACCGCACCGCGCGTGAGCTGGCCCGGGGCGAGCTGGAGCAAGTGCTGATCAAAGGTCAGCGCGGCTACGTGCTGATGGTCCACGCTGGCCACGACGCCGTGGTCACGATCTTGCTCAAGGCCAATGCCCGTTTGGGTTTGATCTTCCTCGACGTCAAACGCGCTGCCGACAGCATCAGCAAGATCATTTAAGAGGGTGTGGGCTGGGTTGTCTATTCATACCCATAATATGTCCTAGACAAATAATAGACAACCCGCGTCAAAACGGGAGGCTCTATGGCAACGTCAAACATCATCCAAGCCCTGTGTGGCTTGGATGGTTTTATCGCAGCAGCGCTGATCGACGTGGATGATCGTCGCGTATTGGCTTCGATGTCCCAGCCTGATTTTCAAGTTGATTTGGTTTCTTTGGATAATGCCCAGATTATTCGAGCCCGATTTGATGTTATCAATGCCAAAAGAAAGAAAATACCAGCAAAGTGTTTATTCTTTGTTTTGAGCGGTCATTATCATATTGTTCGACAAGTCAGTGTTTGCCAAGAGATATTCATTTATTTGATCATTGATCAATACCATGGCGACCTGACCCAAGCCCGTATGGCCGTGAAACACATGGATGCGCTGATTCGGGTCTGATCAAGCGGCGCTCTTGTTACCATCGCCGGCCTTGATGGATCGGTTGGCGTTGACGGAGTGGGGTCATGGTTGCTTTTTTGCGAAGTGGTGGGTTGCGGGTCTGGGGTCTGTGGGCTTTGGGCGTGGCTTTGGTGCTGGCTCAAGGCGTGGCCCAAGCCGGTGGTGGGTTGCTGGGCATGGACTCTTGGCAGCCGCGTCATGACAACGGCATCTGGTCGCGCAACAACCAGTACTTGGCCGACGGCATCGTTTTGAGCGCGGCCATCGGCACGGCCTTGTGGGAAGGCACCGATTCCAACGCCGGCAAGCTGGCTTGGAAGACCATGGACAGCATGGTCGCCACGGCGATGGTGACGGAGGTGATGAAAAACACCTTCAAGCGCAAGCGCCCCTCCGAATCGACCAGCCCCGACGACTGGTTTGCGGGCTCGGGCTACAAAAGTTTCCCCAGCGGCGAAACCGCCATGATGGCTGCCGCCGTGGCTCCGGCCATCGCCCTTTATGCCGACAGCAACCCAGCGGTTTGGGGCTTGCTGGCGGTGCCGGTCTACATGGCCAAGGCCCGCATGATGGCCAACGGCCACTGGCTCTCTGACGTCTTGGTGGGCGGCGCGATTGGTGGCTACGTCGGCGTCAAGATCGCCAAGCGCGACACGCCCTTCTTGCTCGGCCTGACTCAAGACGGTGTCTTCGTCGGCTTCAAGAAACGGTTTTGAGCGCGTGAAAGCGTACTTATGGCGGCGGCTGGGCCAGAGCGTGCCAACCCTGCTGGGGGTCGTGCTGCTGGTGTTTGGCCTGTTCAAAGGCTTTGGCGGCGATCCGGCCGAGATCTTGGGTGGGCTGAATGCCTCTGCGGCGCAGGTGCAGCAGATTCGCACTCAGCTGGGGCTGGATCAGCCGCTCTGGATGCAGCTGGGCTTGTTCTTGAAGCAAGTCGTTACCCTCGACTGGGGCCTGAGCTGGGCCACGCATGAGCCCGTGAGTCAGTTGCTGGCCAGCCGCTTGCCGGCGACCTTGACGGTGATGCTGCCGATCTTGGTGCTGGATACCACCCTTGCGACGCTGTTGGCGCTGGCCGTGGCGGCGGTGCGCGGTTCACTCACCGACCGGCTGTTGATGGTGCTGACCACGGTGGCGCTGTCGATCAGCTTTTTGGTCTACATCATCGTCGGCCAGTGGTTGTTGGCCTTTGAGCTGGGCTGGTTTCCGGTGCAGGGCTGGAGCAACAGTTTGTGGACCAATCTGGCGCTTTATGCGCCGCTGCCGGTGCTGTTGGCGGTGCTGGTGGGCGTGTCACCGCAGACGCGGCTCTACCGCAGCTTCATCCTGGAAGAAATCGGCCAAGACTATGTGCGCACCGCGCGCGCCAAAGGGCTGGGCGAGCGGGCCGTGCTGCTGCGCCATGTGCTGCGCAACGCCTTGATCCCGATCGTCGCCAACGTGAGCGTGCAGTTGCCGGGTGTGTTTGTGGGCTCCTTCTTGATCGAAACCTTCTTCTCGATCCCCGGCTTGGGCCGTGAAGTGCTGCTGGCGGTGAACCGCAGCGACTATCCGGTCATCCAAGCGGTGACGGTTTATCTGGCGCTGCTGACCATGGGCATCAACCTACTGACCGACGTGCTCTACCGGCTCATCG
>NZ_JBYSVC010000097.1:0-8181 GCF_057922285.1 Leptothrix toolikensis (SeqCode) | reverse complement strand
CGATGCGTCTGCCCATCGACCGCTTCGGCCTTGAACTGGCGCTTCATCGAGCGCAGATTGAAGAACAGCTTGCGCTGGGCTTTGGTGGTCGCCACCTTGACCATGCGCCAGTTCTTCAGGACGTATTCGTGGATTTCAGCTTTGATCCAATGGCTGGCATAGCTCACCAAGCGCACACCTTGCTCGGGATCAAACCGTTTGACGGCCTTCATGAGGCCAACATTACCTTCTTGGATCAAGTCGCCTTGGGGCAAGCCATAACCCACGTATTGGCGGGACAACGACACCACCAGCCGCAGGTGCGACAACACCAAACGACCTGCGGCGTCCAGATCACTGTGCTGCTGCAAGCGCCGCGCCAACGAAACCTCTTCGTCGGCGGTCAGCATCGGCAGCCGATTCACCGCAGAAATATAGGCATCCAAGTTCCCCAGCGATGGCACCATCGCCCACGGATCCCGAAGGGTCAACGAAGCAGGAGAAGGAAGGGTCAGGGCATTCATGAACAGCGCGATGTGGATGAGTAACGGCCCAGTCTAGCACTCACCCAACGCGACTGCCAAAGCACTTCATCACAGATGATGGAACCCATAAGGGTATGTCAACACGCGCTCTTAGCGGATCGCTCCAGCGCAGTGCTGGAGCTGCGCCTTGTTGTGAATCTGCACGACATAGCCTTGGCTGCTGATCAAGCCACGCTGCTCCAAGCTGCGTATCAGGCGCGACAAGGTCTCAGGGGTCATGGCAAGTTGCTGGGCGATATCACGCTTGCGTTCTTGTAATCGGACCTCACAGGCCAAAGCATCACCCTCGGGACAGCGCTGCAACAGCCATTGCGCAAAACGCGCCGAGGCATCGTTGTGCAGCAAATTACGCGACGTGGCCGTCAGCTCATACACCTGCTGCGCGAGACAGACACACAGCCGCTGCGACAGAGAAAAGAGGGCAGGATGGGTGCTCAGCTGTAGGCGCAAAGCGCTCAAAGCGACCTCAGCCACGGTCACATCGGACAGGGCTTGCGCCTCCATGGCATGGGGCTCACCCAGCCACGCTGAACTGAGATCCAGCCACGCTGGCCCGGTGAGCGTGCGCTCGGTACGCAAGCCCCCATCGGCAGCCCGCGAACCCAAAACCACGTCACCGCGCAACAGCACCACCAGATGTCGAGCGATGCCGAGTCGATCCAAAACGGCCTCGCCAGCAGGAATTTCACGCCGAATCGACAACTGGGCGAGCACACCCCATTCCTCGGCCGCGAGCGGAGCCCCGCCCAACACCTTTTGCCAAGGTGTTGGATCAGCCGGGGGTGGGGGTGGAGCGGTGACTCGGCGGCGCGGACGCGGCCAAGCCGGAGCGCCCTCTAGAGCCAAGACATCGACAGGCACAGAGAAAGATCCAAAGGGATAAGGGACGGGGTGGCCGCACTGTCTCCCAACTCCCTCGCCGCCCCTTTGAGGTAGGTCAAGGCAGCCGCCCCTTAGTCTTCCAGACCCAGATCCTGAATCTTGCGGGTGATGGTGTTGCGGCCAATCCCTAGCTTGTGCGCGGCTTCGATGCGTCGGCCCTTGGTCATGGCCAAAGCGGTGCGAATCAGTTGACCCTCAAAGTCCCGAGCAAGCCGGTCCCAGATCTGCTCCTCACCACGCTCCAACAAGCTACGGGCCTGTCGTTCCAAATCAAGCAGCCAGCCATCACCGACCCCAGTGCCTGCCCCTTCTGCTGCGGGCGCAGCCATCACCGAGCTGGTCTCCGCCAGGCCCTTGGGCGAGCCCGTGGCCGACAAAGACGAGCCCTGCGGCTGGGTACCGATGATCTCGGGAGGCAAGTCCTTCGGATCAACCACTTGAGCCGGAGCCATCACCGTTAACCAGTGGCAGAGGTTCTCAAGTTGGCGCACATTGCCGGGGAACTCGAAATCCATCACCCGCAGCAAGGCGGCCTCGGACACCCGCTTGGCCTCAACGCCCAACTCTTTGGCACTGCGGGCCAAGAAGTGCCGTGTCAAACCCGCAATGTCCTCGCGGCGTTCACGCAGCGGCGGCAAGCGCAGCCGGATGACATTGAGGCGGTGGAAGAGATCCTCGCGGAACGCGCCCTCACGCACCCGCTCCTCCAAGTTCTGGTGCGTGGCCGCGATGACGCGCACATGGGCTTTGATCGGCTGATGGCCGCCCACGCGGTAGTACTGCCCGTCGCTGAGCACCCGCAGCAGCCGCGTCTGCAAATCGAAGGGCATGTCGCCGATCTCATCCAGAAAGAGCGTGCCGTTGTCGGCTTGCTCAAAACGGCCGCGACGCATCGCCTGCGCGCCGGTAAACGCCCCGCGTTCGTGACCAAACAACTCGCTTTCCAGCAAGTCCTTCGGAATCGCCGCCGTATTGATCGCCACGAAGGGCCCGCCTGCGCGGGGGCTGTGCTTATGCAGCGCACGCGCCACCAGCTCTTTGCCGGAGCCCGATTCACCTGTGATCAACACCGTGACTTGGCTCTGACTGAGCCGGCCAATCGCCCGAAAAACATCCTGCATCGCTGGCGCTTGGCCGAGCATTTCAGGCATCTCGGTGGTGCTTTCGTCGATCAGCTCTTCGCGCAAGCTTTCTTCCGCCGCACGGCGGATCAGCTCAACCGCTTTGGTCAGATCGAAGGGCTTGGGCAGATATTCGAACGCCCCGCCCTGGAAAGCCGAAACAGCGCTGTCCAGATCGGAGTACGCCGTCATGATGATCACCGGCAAGCCGGGATACAGCGTCTTGGCGCGCGCCAACAAGTCGATGCCCGAGCCGCCGGGCATGCGGATGTCACTCACCAGCACTTGCGGGGAATCATCTTGCAAGGCCACCAAGACATCGCGTGGGTTCATGAAACTGCGCACTGGCAAGCCCTCGCGTGCGAGCGCTTTCTCTAGGACGAAGCGGATAGATTGGTCGTCGTCAACGATCCAGATGGATTTCATACTTTGCCCGTTTCCCTTGCATGACCAATGCCGTGTCGCTTACGGCAACGGAATCAGGATCCGAAACAGCGTGTGCCCAGCTTCGCTCTCGCATTCGATCGTGCCCCGGTGCTGCTGGATGAAATCCTGTGCCAGCGTCAACCCCAAGCCCGAGCCCCCTTCCCGGCCGGAGACCAGCGGGAAGAAGATGCGATCACGAATCTCGGTCGCCACACCGGGTCCGTTGTCCTCGATATGCAATTCCAGTGCCAGTCGGCAACGATGCAGGCCAATGGTGATTTGTCGGGCCGCACGGGTGCGGAAAGTGATGCGGGCATCGCCCTCTTGGCGGCGGGCCACCAAGGCTTGCGCGGCGTTTTGCGTCACATTGAGAACGGCCTGGATCAGCTGCTCCCGGTCACCGCGAAACTCGGGCAGAGAAATGTCGTAGTCCCGCACAAGCTCCAAACCCTTGGGGCACTCGATCAACACCAAGGCCCGAACCCGCTCTAGGACCTCGTGGATATTGACGTCAGCCACCATCTGCGGGCGGCGGTGCGGGGCCAGCAAGCGATCCACCAAGGTTTGGAGACGATCCACCTCGTGGATGATGACTTGGGTGTATTCAATCAAGGCCTTGTTGTCGAGATCCATCTCCAACAACTGCGCGGCCCCCCGGATGCCACCCAGCGGGTTCTTGATCTCATGGGCCAGATTGCGGATCAGCTCTTTGGTGACCCGCGCTTGATCCAAGGTACGGGTTTCACGGTCTTGGCGAGCTTGCTGCTTGATCTCCACCACTTCGAGCAAAACCTGCCGGCTGCGCTCAATCTGGGTCACGATCACATGCACGGGCAACGGTTCTTGGCTCAGCACATGGGGCTGGCGCAGGCTGGCATCAAAGCGGCCGGTGCTGTATTCGTTATCCACCACCGCTTGCACCGTGCTCATCAGCACCGAACGTTGAATGAACCAGTCAAACACACATTGCTGCTGCAAGTGACGCCTTGGCAAGCCCAAGGTGTTTTCAAACGCTGCATTGACGAAGGCGCACTGGCCCTTGGCGTCAATGACCGCCACCATGGTGGCCAAGTGATCGAAGGCATCAAAACTCGATGCGTCGCGCCGGGATCCTTCGCTGCTCATGGCGTGGCAAATTTGGATAGCTCACGCCGAATGGCCGCGATGTCAGCTTCCTTGCGGGCGATGGCAGCTTTCATGTCGGCAACCCGCTCTTGGTAGCGCGAGAAATTACGCTCTTCGCCGCGTCGCTCGGGCTCGCCACCGTTGTAGTCCTTCTGCATCTGCGCCAAACGCTCTTCGTCCTTGCGCAATTCCGCCTCAAGGATGCGTCGCGCATCGGTGTCACGCGCGCGCTGCTCAGCCGGATCAACCCGCACCGCACTGGCTGGACCCGAGGCCGCACCACTCGCTGCCGGACCAGAGCGCCGGGGCATGGAGGACTGAATCACCGTCACCGGCGCGCCGTCCAAGGTCTTGCAACCCCGGGCCGCAGCTTCTTTGACACTGATCTGATCGGTGTACAGATTGCCGGGGCATCGGTACACCTGACGGTCCTGAGCATGGGCCGAGCTCAAGGCCAAGCCCAACACACCAGCAACAGACCACAGCACGATGCGTGACATTCAATGAACTCCAGTGATCATGATTTCCAAGCGGGGCGAGTATGGCGCAAAAAAAGAGACGGCCTTGGTGGCCGTCTCTCGTCGTGTTCGCGAGCAAGTCGGCCGCCTTAGGAGCGACCGAAAAGCCTCACAGACTGTAGTACATGTCGAACTCGATCGGATGGGTGGTCATGCGCATGCGCGTGACTTCCTGCATCTTCAGCTCGATGTAGGCATCAATGTACGAATCGGTGAACACACCGCCCTTGGTCAGGAAGGAGCGGCCCTTGTCCAAGTATTCGAGCGCTTGTTCCAAGCTCGAACACACGGTCGGGATCAGCGCGTCTTCTTCCGGCGGCAGGTGATACAGATCCTTCGTGGCGGGCTCGCCCGGATGGATCTTGTTTTCCACGCCATCCAGACCGGCCATCAACAGCGCGGCAAAACCCAGGTACGGGTTCATCAAAGGATCGGGGAAACGTGCTTCGACGCGACGGCCCTTCGGGTTCGGCACGTGCGGGATACGGATCGAAGCCGAGCGGTTCTTGGCCGAGTAAGCCAACTTCACCGGGGCTTCGTAGCCCGGCACCAAACGCTTGTAGCTGTTGGTGCCCGGGTTGGTGATCGCATTCAGCGCGCGAGCGTGCTTGATGATGCCGCCGATGTAGTACAGGGCGAACTCCGACAAACCGGCATAGCCGTCGCCAGCGAACAAGTTCTTGCCGTCCTTCCACACCGACTGATGCACGTGCATGCCGCTACCGTTGTCGCCAACGATGGGCTTGGGCATGAACGTGGCGGTCTTGCCGTAGGCCGCCGCGACGTTGTGGATGATGTACTTTTGCAGCTGAACCCAGTCAGCGCGCTGGATCAGCGTGCTGAAACGGGTGCCGATTTCCATCTGGCCGGCGTTGGCCACTTCGTGGTGATGCACTTCAACCGGGATGCCCATGGCTTCCAGGATCAAGCACATTTCCGAGCGCATGTCTTGGCCGGAATCGACCGGGGGCACGGGGAAGTAGCCGCCCTTGACGGTCGGGCGGAAGCCCTTGTTGCCGTGCTCGTAGTCCTTGCCGGAGTTCCAAGCCGCTTCTTCCGATTCGATCGAGCAGAAGCAACCCGACATGTCGGCGTTCCAGCGCACGCTGTCAAAGACGAAGAATTCGGGTTCCGGACCGAAGTAGGCGGTATCGCCCAAGCCGGTGGACTTCATGTAGGCTTCGGCGCGCTTGGCCAAGGAGCGCGGATCGCGCTCGTAGGGCTTGCCGTCACCCGGCTCGATCACATCACAGGTGAGGATCAGGGTCGGTTCATCGAAGAACGGGTCGATGTTGGCGGTATTGGGATCCGGCAACAGGATCATGTCCGAAGCTTCGATGCCCTTCCAGCCAGCGATCGAAGATCCGTCGAACGCATGACCCGACGCGAATTTGTCTTCGTCAAAAGCAGAAATGGGCACGGAAACGTGCTGTTCCTTGCCACGGGTGTCTGTGAAGCGGAAATCAACGAACTTGACTTCGTTTTCCTTCACCAGCTTCATCACGTCGGCGACGTTCTTGGCCATCAGAGGGCTCCTAGGGAGATGGAAAGTATGCGTTGAACGGTAGGGTGTACCCCGTGCTGTGCAACAGGGCGCCCGGCAATGTAGCAGAAAGCATGCCGCCGATCCAAGGGACCACATGGACGGTCATTCGCCCCCTGCGGAGCCCGATCCGCCGCAACGGCACTGATTTGGTGCAAATAAAGGCACCAAATCAGCGCGGATCAGCTCAAGCGCCGCGCACCATTTCGGGGCCAAGCACAGCATTCACCCGCGCAAGCCCTTGTTTCAAGGCCTCGAAAGCCGCCAACAGCTGTGGTTCTCGTCCTTTGACGCCCAACTCGATATGCCGCCCGTATTGCGGGTGATCGACGCTGGGCAAACTGAACACCTTGATGCCCGCAAAACCGGCTTCGATCTCGATCATCAGCGGTGTGAGACTGGCCTCCATCGCACCAAAAACGATCACCGAGCGTTCCACTTGCGCTTGGCCGCCATGCAACGCAGCGTAGCGACCGTCCAGCAAGGCTTCGATCATCGGATGCGCCATCACCGGAAATCCGGGCACGAAATGCACACTGCCCACCGAGAAACCAGCAATCCGGTTGTAGGGGTTCGGAATGATCTCGGCCCCAGCGGGGAACTGCGCCATGTTCAGGCGATGGATGTTGTCCGGGTGCTCTGGCTGATAGACCTCGCCGCGCTGCTCAGCCAGTTCACGCATGCGCTCGTGGATCAGCTCAACCGCTTGCGGATGCGCCTCCAGCGGCCGACCCAGCGCTTGGGCGGCACATGGGCGCGTGTGGTCGTCAGGCGTGGCACCGATGCCGCCACAGCAAAACACCACATCCCCGCTGGCAAAGGCATCGCGTAAAGCCGCCGTGATGCGCGCTCGGTCGTCACCGACATAGCGCACCGCATCCAGCATCAGCCCACGCGCCGTGAGCAACTCGATGACCTTGGCCATGTGCCGATCTTGACGCTTGCCGGAGAGAATTTCGTCGCCCACGATGATCAACGCAAAACGCGGGGCAGCTTGGGGAGGAGAGACAGCAGTCATGAACGATCTTTCTTGCAAAACAGCAAACGCTTCAACCCCAACCACTGCTGAGCCCAAAAGCCCTCGCCGTAGTCACGCCCGCCCGCTTCGGACGCTTCGAGCGCTTGATCGCGGATGCCGGTGGGCTCGTTACCGCCATCAAATCGGGCCGTGCGGAAGAGCATGTCCCACACCGGCAGCAGCACCGCAAAGTTGTGCCCACCGAGCGTGCCTTGGCCTTGGGACTCGTGGCCGATACCAACGCCGTGATGCACGCGGTGGAACCGGGGCCCAACCACCAAGCGCGCACCCAGCCAACCAAAGGACAAGCGGGCGTTGGCGTGCGACAGGTTTTCAACCAGCTGTGTACACGCCACCACCGCCACAAACTGCCCCGGGGCCACGCCCATCGCATGGCCCAGCGTCACCATCAAGGCGTCGCGCAACAAGTCGTCGAGCAAGTGATTGCGGCTGTCGGTCCACATCGTCATCTGGCGCTGGCTGTGATGCACCGCATGCAAGGCCCACCACCAGTTGAAACGGTGCTGCGCCCGGTGCAAACCGTAATCGGCCAAGTCAAAGGCCACCAAGTAGACCAAGAAACCCGCCAACGCCGTATCGGTCACCCCGACCCACAGCGGGGCGACCCAAGCGTCAAGCTGGACCCCGGCCACGCCTTGCACCGCCAACCAGCCCCAGAGATCGTTCCAAAGCGGATCGACGGTGAAGAACAAGGCCAGTCGGATCAGCCCCAAGCGGTGCAGCAAGGTATAGAGCACATCGACGCGCACAGCGCGTTGATCAGGCCAGACTTCAACCGGCCGCCAGCGCTGCAAGGGACCGATCAGCGCCAGCATCACCGCCAGCTGGATCAGCCCGACCAGCAGCCAGCCGGTGGCGTCATAGGCGTCTTCGAGGATGGAGCCGCCGCCAGTGGCAAACACCAGCGGCTGCACCACCTGCTCAAACAAGGTTTGCTGCGCCGCTGAAAACGCCGACGTCAGAGCATCGATCATCGCCACACCCGCTTCTTCAGAGCTTCACA
>NZ_JBYSVC010000096.1:0-8249 GCF_057922285.1 Leptothrix toolikensis (SeqCode) | reverse complement strand
GGCTTTTCGTACTCTTTGGTCAGCCGATGCAGCAGATCAAACCCCGCCGAGAGTCGTTGCGAGCCTGGGGCATGGTTGAACGGCGACAGCGGGTGGCTGTAGAGCTTCGAGGTCGCGCTGGCAAATTCAGCAAAAGGGCTGAGCAGGGCGCGTTGGCTTTCGTAGAGCTGGTAGAGCATCGGGTGTCCTCGGGCGTGGGTGGCAACAGGCGGGCGGAAGAAGCGCCAGAATGCTTCAGCGTAAATTGGTGCAGTGCAACAATTCTAGGGCAATTTGCGCAATGCAGCAACCCACTCAAGAAAGTAGCGGCACGATCAATAGGGCCACGATATTGATGATCTTGATGAGTGGGTTGATTGCTGGGCCGGCAGTGTCTTTGTAGGGGTCGCCCACGGTGTCGCCGGTCACGGCCGCTTTATGGGCGTCGCTGCCTTTGCCGCCAAAGTGACCTTCTTCGATGTACTTTTTAGCGTTGTCCCAAGCGCCGCCGCCGGTACACATCGAAATCGCCACAAAGAGCCCCGTGACGATGGTGCCCATCAAGAGTCCGCCCAAGGCCACAGGCCCCAGCAGCAAGCCCACCAAAATCGGGGCGGCCACGGGCAACAAGCTGGGCAGGATCATTTCCTTGATGGCCGAAGCGGTGAGCAGATCGACGGCGCGGCTGTAATCGGGTTTGGACGTGCCGGCCATGAGCCCGGGGATCTCCCGAAATTGCCGCCGCACCTCTTCAACCACCGCACCCGCAGCGCGGCCCACAGCCTCCATGGCCATGGCACCAAAGAGGTAAGGAATCAGCCCCCCGAGGAATAAACCGACGATCACCAAGGGGTCGGCCAGATCAAAGTGGATGTGCAGTCCGCGTGCTTCCAGGGCGTGGGTGTAATCGGCAAAAAGCACCAAGGCGGCCAAGCCGGCCGAGCCGATGGCATAGCCCTTGGTCACGGCCTTGGTGGTGTTGCCCACAGCGTCGAGCGGATCAGTGATGTCGCGCACGCTCTCGGGCATGCCGGCCATTTCAGCGATGCCGCCGGCGTTGTCGGTGATGGGCCCGTAAGCATCCAAGGCCACGACGATGCCCGCCATGCTCAGCATCGCGGTGGCCGCGATGGCGATGCCGTACAAACCCGCCAGTTGAAAAGCACTCAGGATGGCTGCGCAGACAAACAGCACCGGCCATGCGGTGGATTTCATCGAAACGCCCAAGCCCGCAATGATGTTGGTGCCGTGGCCGGTGGTGGAGGCTTGGGCCACGTGCTGCACGGGTGCGTAGTCGGTGCCGGTGTAGTACTCGGTGATCCAGACCATCGCAGCAGTCAAGATCAAACCGACGGCGCAAGCGCCGAACAGCCGCAGTTGGGTGTGGGTGTGAGGGCCCAAGGCATCGTCCGGCATCACCGCTTGGGTGACGAACCAGAAGGCGATCAACGAAAGCCCGCCGGCCACGATCAAGCCCTTATAGAGCGCGGGCATGACGTTTTTCATCCCCGGGCTGGCTTTGACAAAGCTGCTGCCGACGATGGAGGTCAGGATCGACACCCCACCCAGCAGCAGCGGGTAGAGCACCGCAGCCATAGGGGCGCTGGTGATCAGCAGGGCACCGAGCACCATGGTGGCGATCAAGGTCACGGCGTAGGTTTCAAACAAGTCGGCGGCCATGCCGGCGCAGTCCCCGACGTTGTCGCCCACGTTGTCGGCGATCACGGCGGGGTTACGCGGGTCGTCTTCGGGGATGCCGGCTTCGACCTTGCCGACCAAATCCGCGCCGACATCGGCCCCTTTGGTGAAGATGCCGCCGCCTAAACGGGCAAAGATCGAGATCAAGCTGGCCCCAAAGGCCAAGCCCATCAGAGGTTTGAGGGCTACGTTCAGGGCGGGGCCGTCCAAGGTGGCACCGTGGCTCAGGACGCCAAAGACGCCGCCCACGCCCAGCAGCCCCAAGCCGACCACCAGCATGCCGGTGAGGCTGCCGCCTCGGAAAGCCACATCCAGCGCTGGGCCCATGCCGCGTGTGGCCGCTTGAGCGGTGCGAACGTTGGCGCGCACCGACACGTTCATACCGATAAAGCCGCAAGCCCCCGAGAGCAGGGCCCCGATCACGAAGGTAAGGGCGGTGATGGGGCCGATAAAGACGCCGAGCAACACGGCCAAGCCCAGCCCCACCCAAGCGATGCTGCGGTATTGCCGGGCCAGATAGGCCGAGGCCCCTTGTTGGATGGCGCTGGCAATGGCTTGCATGCGCTCGTTGCCGGGGTCTTGGCGCAAGATCCAGCCCCGGGTGAGGAGCCCATGCGCCACGGCGGCCACGCCGCAAAGCAAAACCAAGATAAGGGCAAGGGTTGCGGTCGCCATGAAAGTCTCCTCGGCAAGGGCGGTGCGGCGATGCTAGGCCCATCGGGGGCGAATAAGCAAGGCGCTTGCGCAAGGTGTCCGCAAGCGCAGTCCGTAGAATCACATCCCACCCTTTTCAACCTTCAACCAAGACAAACGCCCATGAGCCTGCACAACGTCACGCCCGGCAGCAAAGCCCCCGAGCAATTCAACGTGATCATCGAAATCCCGATGAACGCTGACCCGATCAAGTACGAAGTGGACAAAGAAAGCGGCGCGCTGTTCGTGGACCGTTTCATGAGCACCGCCATGCACTACCCGTGCAACTACGGCTACATCCCCCAAACCTTGTCGGACGACGGCGATCCGGTGGACGTGTTGGTCATCACCCCGTTCCCGCTGGTGCCGGGCGTGGTGGTACCTTGCCGCGCCATTGGCGTGCTGAAGATGGACGACGAAGCCGGTGGCGACGCCAAGTTGTTGGCCGTGCCGACCGACAAGATCTTGCCGATCTACAAGAACTGGCAAAAGCCGGAAGACTTGCATGAGCTGCACCTGAACCGCATCCAGCACTTCTTCGAGCACTACAAGGATCTCGAAAAGGGTAAGTGGGTCAAGGTGCAGGGCTGGGAAGGCCCGGAGTCTGCCAAGCAAGAAATCTTGAATGGCATCGCCAGCTACGCCAAGGCCAATCAGCCGGTCTAAGGGTTTAGACCGGCTTAAAGCCTTGAGCCGGGTTACTTGAACAAGCCTTTGAGCTTGTTCTGTACTTGGTCTCGGGCCTGTTGTTCAAGCTGCTGCTTCACCTGCGCCTCGTTGGGCAGGGAAGCCGCAGCCGCAGCCAACGGAGCCTTGAGCTTGGCCACCGCACCGCTGTTGTCCAAGGCTTGCTTGAGGGATGCGCCAGCGTTGGCGCCGCCCATCGAGATATCGCTCCACTGGATCTTCCAAGCCATGGCGCTGAAGGGGCCGCTCAGGCGCACCGGCACCGTCAAGCCTTGCAGTGCAGGGTCCATCCCGTCTTGACCCTTGGCCACCGAGGTCACCGTGGTGCGTGCGGTGTAGTCCAGCGCACTTTGGGGCAGGTTCACAAAGCCATTGCCGGATAGGCGCAGGAAGGGGCTCTTCATGTCCAGATCGCGGTTATTGGCCACACCATTCAAGATTTGGAAAGTCGCTGAGAGCTCGGAGAAGTCGGTCTTCTCGGTCTTCTGCGCTTCTTGGATCGCATCTTTTTGCAGCGTCAGCTTGGCTTTGAACTCGCGCAGCGAACGCGCCAAGTTGATGCCGTGCAAAGCGCCGTCACGCAACTGCACCGCAGCCGTACCGTTCAACGCCGCTTTCATGGCGTTGACGGTCGCGCCGTGGGTGCTGACATCGGCTTGGACATGGCCCTTGCCTTCGACCAGATCCAAGTTGGCCACGTCTTTGAGCGCGCCTTGGATGTTGATGCCGGTGGCTTTGGTTTTGACGGCGACGAGCTGCTGAGCGGCGTCAGCCACCACTTGGGCCTCCAAACCGCCATCCCAGGCTTTGAGCGACAGCGGGGCCAACACGAGATGCCCGCCTTCGAGCTTGGCTTGGGCCAGCAGATCGCGGATGACGAAGGGCTTGTATTTCAGGCTCGCGGCCTTGAGGCTGACATCGGCGTTGATGGCGCGTAGACCCGCCAAATTGACGGGGATATCGGCAGCGGACGCAGCCGGTGGCGGTGCGGGGGCGCGCGGCGGCAGCAGGGCGTCAAGGTCAAGCTCGCCAAACTGCGCCTTGGCTACCAAGCGCGGCGGGGCACCCTTGCTCATGCTGATCTGGCCGTCCAGGTCAAACGCTTGACCGTTGAGTTGCCCGGCCAAGGCCCAGCGGGTGGTTTGCGGTGACGCCGCCACCTCACCCTTGGCTTGGACCGTGAGCGGCTTCAGGCTTGGGTCTTGCACTTGAGCGTCGATGCTCAGCGCGGCCAGTTGGACCTGCGACGTGGGCGGCTGGACCTTGATGTGGGTTTGGATGGTGCCTTGCAGGCGCGTCGGCCCCGTGCCGCCGCCCAGCACCAGCTTGAAGCCGGGGATGTCGAGCGCGTCAAAGCTGCCGGTGGGGGCACCCGACTCAATCCGACCTTGCACCGCAGCAGGGCCTTGGAGCGAGAAGTTGCCCGAAAGTGGCGAGCCTTGCAGCGACTTGCCGTTCACGGCCAACTGCGGCCAGTTCAGCTCCACGCTCAGCGGGTGGCTGCCTTGGGCGTCGCTCAGCTGGCCGCGCAGTTGCACCAAGAGCTTGTCGAGGCTGATTTTTTGGTTGGCCGGTTCAAGTTGCAGCCGGCCCAGACCCAGATGGGTGTCTTGCAAGGCGATGGCGCCGGTGGCGGCGTCCAGCTTCAGGTCCAAGTCCTGCACATCGAGCTTGAAGGGGCGCAGCGCGGCTTGCTCGGTGGCGGGGCTGCCGGGGTCGAGTTGCAGCTTCAAAGTGGCTTGCACGTGCGCTGAAGCTGCCGGCTCGCTGAGTTTGGCCAAGGCGGCGATGCGGATGGGCGTCAACACGTCGGGGCTGAGGCGGCCGGTCGTGAGGTTTTCCAGCGTGATGTCGCCGTGCAGATGGCCTTGGTCGTCGTCGATGCGCGCTTGGAGGTTTTCCAGCGTGATGCCGCTGACGTCGAACTTGAGCGGCTGCGCGGCGGTTTTGGGCTCGGCCGGTTTGGCGGAAGGTTGCAGCAGATCGTCGATGTTGCTGTGGCCTGCGGCGTCGCGCTTGTAGTGCAGCTTCAAGCCACTGGCGCGTACCTCATCCACCACCAGTTGTTGGTGCAACAAGGGCATGAGCTGGATCGCCAAGCTGGCTGATTCGAGCTTGACGAAGGTTTCCGGCTTTTGGAATTCGCTTAAAGCGACTTGGTCGAGGCGCACCGCCAAGCGAGGGAACACGCTCAGCCGGATGGGGCCTTCTAGGCTCAAGGTGCGCTGTTGATGCTCACGCACCCAGTCGATAGCTACTCCCTTGTAGCGGTTCGGATCGAAACTCAGCACCAACCAGGTCACCCCGATCAGCACCACCACCAGCAGACCCGCCGCAGCGAGTAAAAGTTTTTTGGTCAGGCTCATGCGCTATTGTCCCAAGACTGATGTGGAGAAGATGTGCAAACTGTTAAGAATGTAGAGCAAGCCGTGCAAACCCGATGTGTGGTGATTGGCGGCGGCCCGGCGGGGCTGATGGCGGCCGAGGTGCTGGTGCAAGCGGGCGTGTCGGTGGATCTGTATGACGCCATGCCCTCGGTGGGGCGCAAGTTCTTGCTGGCGGGCAAAGGGGGCTTGAATCTGACGCACGCTGAGCCGATGGCGAACTTCGTGGGCCGCTACGGCGTGCATGCCGCTGAAGTGGGCTCATGGCTCGACATGTTCGGGCCACAAGCGCTGCGTGATTGGGCCCAAGGCTTGGGCATCGACACCTTTGTCGGCAGCTCCGGCAAGGTGTTCCCGGCCGAGATGAAAGCTGCCCCGCTGCTGCGGGCTTGGTTGCATCGTCTGCGGGTCAGCGGCGTGCGCTTTCACATGCGCCATCGCTGGAACGGTCTGCTGGAGCCCGTGCCGGGCGATCAGGGCACAGGTTGGACCTTGGCCTTTGACACCCCGACGGGTGAACAGCGTGCCCAAGCGGCGAGCGTGATTTTGGCCTTGGGCGGCGGCAGTTGGGCTCGCTTGGGTTCTGACGGTGCTTGGCAGCCTTGGCTGGCACAACACGGTGTGCCCGTGTCACCGCTCAAACCGCACAACTGTGGTTTTGAGGTCGCTTGGAGCGATTACCTGCGCGAGCGTCATGCCGGAGCGCCGCTGAAGAACGTTCGCTTGAAAGTCACCGATCATTTGGGCCGACGTTTTGATCGGCTGGGCGAAGCGGTGCTCACGGCTCACGGTTTAGAGGGCAACTTGATTTACGCCGCATCCGGCTTGCTGCGTGATGAGATCGAAGCCACGGGATCGGCAGCGGTGACCTTGGACTTGTTGCCGACGCGTGACGAGGCTGAGTTGGCGGTCGCGCTGGCCAAGGGGCGGGGTGCCCGTTCCATGGCCAATCACTTGCGCGAGCACGCGGGCTTGCACGGTGCCAAGGCGGCACTGCTGCACGAGGGGCTTGATACGCCGGCTTGGAACCTCCTCAGCAAAGATCCGGCCCGCTTGGCGGCGCGCATCAAGGCGCTGCCGCTCGCACTCTTAGCCCCACGGCCACTGGATGAGGCGATCAGCAGTGCTGGGGGGGTTGAGCTGGGCACGGCCTTGAACGAGCACCTCATGCTTCGCGCTTTGCCAGGGGTGTTCTGCGCGGGCGAGATGCTCGATTGGGATGCCCCCACCGGCGGCTACCTGCTCACCGCCAGCTTGGCCAGCGGCCGGGTGGCCGCTGAAGGGTGCTTAGCCTTGGGCTGAGGGGATCTCCGGTGGCTTCTTGCGCCAGCGATCCAGCGAGTGGATCGCATCATCGACGTAGGTAAAGACCACCGGGATCACCAGCAGGCTTAGGAAGGTCGAGGTGATCAACCCACCGATCACAACGATCGCCATGGGGGAGCGGAAGCTCGGGTCCACCCCCCAGCCCATGGCAATCGGCATCATGCCGGCCGCCATGGCGATGGTGGTCATAACGATCGGCCGAGCGCGCTTGCGGCAGGCGTCCAGCACGGCGTGCCAGCGGTCCAAACCGTGTTCGCGGCGCGCCAGAATCACGTAGTCCACCAGCAGAATCGAGTTCTTGGTGGCAATGCCCATCAGCATGATCAGTCCGATCATCGACGGCATCGACAGCGCGGTGTGCGTGACGAACAGCGCCAAGAAAGCGCCCGGAATCGACAGCACCAAAGCGGCCAAGATGGTGACCGGCTGGATGAAGTCCTTGAACAGCAGCACCAAGACGATGTAGATGCAGAGCACGCCGGTGAGCATCGCCAAGCCAAAGCTGGCAAAAAGCTCGCCCATGGCCTCGGCATCGCCCACTTCGGTCTGGATCACACCCGGCGGCAGCTCCTTCAGGCTTGGCAGCGCCATGGCCGCGTCTTTCACCTCACCCAGTGGTTGCTGATTGAGTTCAATCTCGAAGTTGACGTTGCGTTGGCGGTTGTAGCGCCCGATTTCGGCCGGGCCGCTGCTGATCGACAAGCTGGCGACATTGCCCAGCAACACCGGGCCGTTTTTACCCGGCACGGGCAGACGGGCCAGCAAGGCCAAGTCGGTACGCGCCTCGGCGGGCAAGCGCACGATGATCGGCACTTGGCGCTGGCTGAGGTTCAGCTTGGGCAAGGCTTGATCAAAGTCGCCCGCCGTGGCGATGCGCAGGGTGTCGGCGATGGCACTGGTGCTCACGCCCAAGTCGGCGGCGCGGGCGGTGTCGGGCACCACGATCAACTCGGGCCGCACCAAGCTGGAGCTGGAGGTCACGGCCCCGATGCCGGGGATGCTGCGCAGTTCGCGTTCCACCACAGTGGCGTGCGCCATCAAGGTGGCACCGTCTTCACCGGCCAAGACCAGCACGTACTTCTCGCTGCTTTGACCAAAGCCCACTTTGACGCGCGCCCCTGGTAGATCCTTCAAGGCTTCGCGCAGCTGGCCTTCGATGCTTTGCTTGGAGGTGCCGCGCCGCTCGGTGCGATGCGTCAGGTTGAGGGTCAGCGTGGCGGTGCGGACATCGGGCAGGCCGGCGCCCGGCGTGAAGGTGTCTGCGCCGGTGCTGCCGCCGCCCACCGTGGTGTAGATCAGCTTGACGTGCGGATGCTTTTGCACCAAAGCCCGCGCGTGTTCAGCGGCGGCAAAGGTTTGGCTGAAGGTGCTGCCTGGGGGCAGGGTCAGCGTGACTTGGGTTTGGTGGAAGTCATCGGGCGGCATGAAACCGGTGGGCAGGGCGCTGAGCAGGCCGAAGGAGCCGAAGAAGAACGCCACGGT
>NZ_JBYSVC010000095.1:0-8393 GCF_057922285.1 Leptothrix toolikensis (SeqCode) | reverse complement strand
AAATGGGAGGTGATCGAAGCCGGCCTGAAGTGCATTCAAGGCAAAGGCATCGTCAATTCGATCTCGATGAAAGAAGGCGAGGCCGAATTCAAGCGCCAAGCCAAGCTGCTCAAGCGCTACGGGGCAGCCACCGTGGTGATGGCTTTTGACGAGCGCGGCCAAGCCGATACCTATCAACGCAAGATCGACATTTGCGCCCGCGCCTACAAGCTCTTGGTCGAAGAGGTCGGTTTCCCGGCTGAAGACATCATCTTTGATCCGAACATCTTCGCCATCGCCACCGGCATCGAAGAGCACGACAACTACGCGGTCGATTTCATCAACGCCACGCGCTGGATCAAGCAAAACCTGCCGGGGGCCAAAGTCTCGGGCGGGGTATCGAATGTCTCGTTCAGCTTCCGGGGCAACGAGCCGGTGCGCGAAGCCATCCACACCGTGTTCCTCTATCACGCGATTCAAGCGGGCATGGACATGGGCATCGTCAACGCCGGCATGGTCGGCGTGTATGACGATCTGGAGCCCGTCTTGCGCGAGCGGGTCGAAGACGTGGTGTTGAATCGGCGCGCTGACGCGGGTGAGCGCCTGATCGAGATCGCTGAAACCGCCAAGGGTGCGGCCAAGGACGATTCGGCCAAGTTGGCTTGGCGCGGCACGCCTGAACACCCCGTGAGTGTCGAAGACCGCCTGAGCCACGCCTTGGTGCATGGCATCACCGAGTTCATCGACTTGGACACCGAAGAAGCTTGGCAAGCCATCCACGCCCGAGGCGGGCGGCCGCTGCATGTGATTGAAGGCCCCTTGATGGCGGGCATGAACATCGTGGGCGACCGCTTTGGGGCCGGCAAGATGTTCCTGCCGCAAGTGGTGAAGAGTGCCCGGGTCATGAAGCAAGCGGTGGCGCATCTGCTGCCCTACATCGAAGCCGAGAAAAAAGCGCTGGAAAACGCCGGCGCGGATGTCAAACCCAAAGGCAAGATCGTCATCGCCACCGTCAAAGGCGACGTACACGACATCGGCAAGAACATCGTCACCGTGGTTTTGCAGTGCAACAACTTCGAGGTGATCAACATGGGCGTGATGGTCCCGTGCCAGGACATCCTGAAAAAAGCCAAAGAAGAAGGCGCCGACATCATCGGCCTTTCCGGCTTGATCACGCCGAGCCTGGAAGAAATGCAGCACGTAGCGGCCGAGATGCAGCGCGATCCCTACTTTGCTGAGCGTGGCACGCCGCTGCTGATCGGTGGGGCGACCTGCTCACGCGTACACACCGCCGTGAAGATCGCGCCGCATTACAGCGGCCCGGTGGTCTATGTGCCGGACGCCTCGCGCGCCGTGGGCGTGTGCTCAGACCTGCTGAGCGAAGAGCGCTCGGCAGCCTTCGTGGCGGATCTGCAAGCGGACTATCAACAGGTGCGCGCCTTGCACGCCAGCAAAAAAACCACGCCGCTGGTGACGCTGGCCCAAGCCCGGGCCAACAAAACGCCCATCGACTGGGCGAGCTACACGCCCCCAACACCGAAGTTCATCGGCCGACGGCTATTTCGCCATCAGGATCTGACTGAATTGGCGGCTTGCATCGACTGGGCCCCGTTCTTCCAGACTTGGGACTTGGCCGGCAAGTTCCCACAGATCTTGCAAGACGCGGTGGTCGGCACCGAAGCCAGTCGCGTCTTCCAAGACGGCCAGCAGATGCTGCAACGCCTGATCGACGGCCGCTGGTTGCAAGCCAACGGCGTGATCAGCCTGCTGCCGGCCAACACCGTGGACGACGACACCATCGAGATCTACGCCGACGAAAGCCGCAGCCAGGTGCTGATGCGCTGGCAGCCGCTGCGCATGCAGACCACCCGACCCGTGATCGACGGCGAGAACGGCGAAAAAATACAGCGCCCGAACCGCAGCTTGGCCGACTTCATCGCCCCCAAGGGCGTCAAGGCAGACCACATTGGCCTGTTTGCCGTCACCGCCGGGCTGAACGTCGAGAAAAAGGAGCGCCAGTTCATCGACGCCCTCGACGACTACAGCGCCATCATGCTCAAGGCCTTGGCCGACCGGCTGGCCGAAGCCTTTGCTGAGCGCATGCATCAGCGCGTGCGCACCGAGCTGTGGGGTTACGCCGCCGACGAAACGCTCAGCAACGCTGAGCTGATCGCCGAAACATATCGCGGCATCCGCCCGGCCCCTGGCTACCCCGCGTGCCCGGACCACCTCGTCAAACGCGCCATGTTCGAGGTGCTGGGGGCCGCCGACATCGGCATGCACCTGACGGAAAGCATGGCCATGACGCCCGCCGCCTCGGTGAGCGGCTTTTACCTCGCGCACCCCGAAGCGCTGTACTTCAACGTCGGCCGGATCGGCGACGACCAGCTGCGTGACTTTGCCCAGCGCCAAGCCCTGAGCGAGGCCGAGGCCCGCCGCGCGCTGGCACCCGTGCTGGGATAAAGCGTCACCGCCTGCCATGGATGCGCCTCATGAAACTCACTGATCGACTCGCCCTTGTGGCCGCCTCGGCCTCACTGTGGTCTTGTTGGGCTTGTTGGGCTTGTGCCCTGTTGTCGAGCCCTGCGGCCCTCGCAGGCACAGGGACGGGGGTGGAGCAGCGACCGCCCTGTCAGGTGATGTTTGATGCCGGCAGCAGTGGCACCCGGCTGTCCGTGTTTGTGCGCAAGGGCCGCATCTGGGAAGAGCACGTGGGGCCGAAGGTATCGGCTTTGGCTGACCCCGTGCGCGAAATCCGGGGGCGACACTACGCCGACATGGCCGCCGTCAATGCCGAGGTCGTGGCCACGCTGGATGAGATGCGTCACGCCGGGCCGCCCAATGCCAAAGGTCAACCCGCTTGGCAAGCATTCGACTGGACCACGCAATGCCGCGTTGAGAGTGCGCGGATCTATGCCACCGCAGGCATGCGCCTGGCCGAGCAAGAGCAGCGCGAACGCAGCACGGCCCTCTGGGCCGACTTGCACCAGCGCTTGCAACAGCGGCTCGGGGCCAGCGTGAGCGTCGAGACGCGCACCCTGAGCGGCTTTGAAGAAGGGCTCTACGCTTGGCTGGCGGTGCGCCAAGCGCTGAAGGGCCGCAGCGACTTCGGCATCGCTGAGATGGGTGGCGCATCCTCGCAAATCACATTCCCCTGCAAACGCTGCGACGCAGCGGACGACGCCACCCGCATGGTCAAGGTCGATGGCAAGTCGCGGCGCATCTACAGCTACTCGTTCCTCGGTCTGGGCCAAGACGAAGCGCCGCACACCTTGGGCGTGGCCCCGACATGCGCCTACGGCGTGGGGCTTGATCATCCCGGCTGGCAACCGGCCGACTGCGCCAATACCTTGACCTTGGCCCTGCAAGAACCGACCCAAGGCATCGTGGACCCCTACCACGTTGACCACGGCCAACGCGGCAGTCATCGCCGGATTCCCACCGAGCGCGCCGACCACCCCCGCTGGTTCCTGACGGGGGCGTTCAACTACATGCACGCCGGTGACATCGACACCACCTGTCGCCGCCGAGGCCCCCATGCCGGCCAAGAAGCCTCCGCCTGCTTCAAGCCGATCTACCTGCAAAGCTATCTCCAAGCCCTGCGCATCCCCGCCTCAGCACCCAAAATCGAATCCAGCTGGACCCTGGGGGCCGTGCTCTGCGCCGCCAGCCAGTGTCTCGGCCCCAGTACGCCACCCATGTAACGCAGTCTCACCCATCGACGCCCAACATGCCTTTTGTGAGACAAGCGACGCTGGCGCGTTGGCTGTACGTTTTTTCAGCCTACGCCGTGCCCAGCGTGATCGCCCTGATTTCTCTGCTGGCTTGGGTGGCTTGGCCATCACAGTACCCAGCGCCATCCAAGACAAGCACGCTCGTCTTTCAAGCCATCGAAGACCCCGCTGATCAATGGGGGCTGGAGGAGGCGCAACGCCTGTTGCACCATCAGCCCAGGGTCACGTTCTCCGACAGCCGCCTCTCTGAAGCGCCGTTTTGGTTGACGTTCCAAATCTCGGAGCCGCTGCCAGGCACCAGCACTGTCGTTGAATTTCCATCGCGGCACACCTTGGATATCGCTTGCTGGTCAGCCCACAATGGTCAGCTCTTGGGTCAAGGCCACCGCAGTAGGGGCGCGCTGGGGAGCATGACGCCCATCAAGGCCGGCTTTCAGCTCACCTTGGCCGCACCACCCCACTCGCCACCGACCACAGCGGTGGTGTGCAAAACCCACTTCATCGGTCCCGCCCGTCTGACGGTGCTTCAGGGCTCGCCCACGGAACTGGCTCTGGCCACGCAGGCCTTTCATCGCGACGCCGGTCTGCTGGATGGCGGCTTGATTGTGTTGGCGCTGTTTGTCTTCATCACCGCGCTGATCAATCGCAACAGCACCTATGTGTTGTTTGCCGCTTGGTTGGTGGTCAACCTACGTATGGCCGCCCTGTCCGCCGGCTGGGACCTTCAATGGCTGGGGTACACCATTCCCTATGAGGCGTTGCTGCAAGGCCGGTTGGTCACCGTGACCCTCTACTACGTGCTGACACTGAGCCTATTCACCACGCTTTTCCATGACGAGCTCGCCCGGATGGGCCATGAACAGCTGATTCAACTCGCCCGCTGGTCCTGCGTGCCACTGCTGCTGCTCTCGCCGTTTCTGTCGTATGGCCATTACCTACCGCTGATTTGGGTCGCTACCGGGGTGGGCGTGGTCCTTTTGGTCTACCTGCTGATACGCATCCTGTATCAAACGCGCTCTCAAGTGGCCGTGTGGTACAGCGCCTCCATCGCTGTGACCCTGTTTGCCAGCCTCTATGAGGTGGTCTCGGCTTCCTTGGGCCTCAGGGGGCTGATCGGCTCGATCAACAGCGTCACCGCTGCGCTCGCCTCCAGCTTGTTGGCCTCGCTGGCCATCGCTGCACAAATGCGACAAGAGCACGAAGACCGCATGGCGATGCAAGCCAAACTGCAAGCCACCTACGAGGCCATGCCGATGGGATTGTTCACCTTGGATTTGCAAGGTCGGCTCACAAGCGCCAACCCAGCCTTGCTTCAAATCCTCAAAGCCCACGCCACCCCACACGGTGCCCACGACTGGCCCAGCTTTTTCAAGCCCGAGGCATGGACACGGCTGTATCACTTGGTCAGCACCCAGCGCCATGCCGACATGGAGATCGACACCTCGTCTCGGCACTACTTGGTCAAAGCCACGCTGGCCCACGATCACATCGAAGGCTCCTTGCAAGATGTGACCGATCAAGCACGGGCCACAAAGCACCTGCAATTTCTGGCCAACAACGATCCGCTCACCAAGGTGCTCAACCGCCGTGGTATCGAAAAGGCCTTGGATGTCGCCATGCTCAGCGCCAGCGAAGACCCCCCGCTGGCGCTGGCGTATGTGGATTTGGACCGCTTCAAACTGATCAACGACTTGTTTGGTCACAGCGCGGGCGATGAGGTGCTGCAACAGGTCTGCGCACGGGTGCGTGCCTTGTTATCGGCGGCCATGAGCTTGGGGCGCATGGGCGGTGACGAATTCATGATCGTCATGCCCAACACACCACTCGCATCCGCCCGCATCCTTTGCCAAGAGCTCATCACCAGCATCGGGCAGAAACCCTACAAAGTGGGCAGTCGGGCGTTTCATGTGCGAGGCTCCATCGGTTTGATTGAGATTGCAGCCGGCACCAGCACCAAAGATGCCGTATCCACAGCAGACCGAGCCTGCCATGAAGCCAAGTCGGGCCACAACAACGGCTTGATGGTGTTTGGCAAAGGCGCAAGCGTCTTTTTGGAACACGAAGCCGAATTGAAGCTCGTCGATCAGCTCTCCGTACACACCGACATCGGCGGGCTGTTCCTCGAAATGCAGCCGATCATGTCCCTGACCCAGCCCTACAGCTCACTCAACTTTGAAGTGCTGCTGCGCATGCGTGACACCCAGGGTCAACGCATCCCCACCGACCGCTTGATCTCAGCCGGTGAACGCAGTGGCCGCATGGGGGTGATCGACCGCTGGGTGCTCACCACCACCTTGGCTTGGCTCTCGGATCATCAGCATCACCTTGAGCACACACAGTTCGTCTGCCTGAACCTAAGCGGCGCGTCGCTCAACGATGAGCGCTTCACCCACGATGTCTTCGCCTTGCTGGAAAAACACCTCGACGTGGCCCATCACCTTTGTCTAGAGATCACGGAGAGCGTGGCTTTGCATGATCTGCAAAACACACGCCGCTTCATTGACCGGGTGCGCCACTACGGCGCGCGGGTGGCGCTGGACGACTTTGGGGCGGGCTACACCTCGTTTTCCTACCTGAAGGATTTACCCAGCGATCTGCTCAAAATCGATGGCAGCTTCATCGTCAACATGAACCAGCATCCCGCCAACGTGGCCATCGTGGAAGCCATCGTCAATCTGGCGCGCAACTTGGGCATGAAAACTGTCGCCGAATGGGCCGAAGACTGTGCCACGGTGCAGACGCTGGCCGACCTTGGGGTGGACTACGTGCAAGGGTTTGCTGTCGCACACCCCTTGTCACCCGATCGGCTGTTGCAGGCGAGCTCTTCAGCCAGCTTTATCGAAGACCCGGCTTTGCAAGCCCTCGCGCATCACATGCAATCACGCTGGTCCCCACCACCGGGATATCCGGATGCTCGGTGTGGCACATAAAGCGTAGCAGCGGGTGCTTGGCCGCTGACCAGCGTGTCTCGGCACTCGGCACGTGCAAAGCCATGACCCGATGGGGCAGGTTGAAGGCGTGCCGCAGCGGGATATAGCCCAAGCCGGGATACACGTCTTGGAAAAGCAACCGTTCGTACTGCCGATCCATGGGTGAGCGCCCAGCCACCACCATCCACTCGATCTGGTGGAGCAGGCAATACCGATAAAAAGCTTTGAACAAAAGCCCTTTAACCAGCCGACTTTCACGCTCCCCGTGGAGACCCAAGCTCAAACCCAGTCGCGTGGCTTCGGCCAAGCGGGCACCTTGGAGCCAAGGCGGCAAGGTCAATGACTGCTCCAAATCGAGCGGTTGGTCGGTGTTGGTTTGGATGCGCATGGTGCCCAAAGGCGAACCATCGACCTTCGACTCAGCCAGCAGCACGACCACAGCGTCGTCGTAGTCAAGGGGCTCAGGCTGGGCCAAGGTCTGGGCAAATTCAGGCACATGGCGGGCATAGGCCGCATGCCGAACACGCACAGCGCGCTGGAGTTCTTGCTCATCGCGCACCCACCGAACACGGAAGGGTAGGCATTCCACCTTGTTCTTGATCATGGCGACATCTTTCCAGACTACAGTCACTCCCATGCTTACCGTCAACAAACTCCTCTCCCAAGGCCAGGGTCTGGCCGCTGTGCTCTTGAAGCGCGCCTCCACCGTGGAACTCGATTGGGACGTGCGCCAGAAGAGCCGTTTCGACGCCACCGATGCCAGCGGACGCCACCTCGGGGTCTTCTTGCCCAGAGGCAGTGTGGTGCGCGGCGGCGATGTCTTGGTGGCTGAAGATGGCTCGCTGATCAAGGTGCTGGCCGCCCCCCAAGCCGTGCTGGAAGTGCGCGCCTGCGCCACACACGGCTCGCCCTTTGACTTGGTGCGCGCCGCCTATCACTTGGGCAATCGCCACGTGCCGCTGGAGCTGCAACCCGATCACCTGAAGCTGGAGCCCGACCACGTGCTGGCCGAGATGCTGCGCCAGATGCACCTCACGGTCACCGAAACCCAAGCAGCGTTCGAGCCCGAAGGCGGGGCTTACGTGAGCAGCGGTCATGGTCATGGGCATGGGCATGGGCACGATCACGCCGCCCAACCTGTGGCGATCCCGGTCAAGGCCGCTCCGGCACCGCACGTACATGGCCCCGGCTGCAAGCACGACCACTGACACCGCCTTGATGTTGCCCTCCGCTTTTTTGCAGTTGATGTGGCTGGCCTCGCCCGCTTTGCCGGTGGGCGGGTTCAGCTACTCGGAAGGGCTCGAAGCGGCGGTCGAGTCCGCGCGGGTCAGCAACGAGGCCGAAGCCGCGACGTGGTTGCACGATCAGTTGGTGCTGGCCTTGGGCCGCGCCGATCTGCCGGTGGTGGCCCGGGCCTTTGAAGCGTGGCAGCAAGACGACTTGGCGCGCATCGACGCCTTGAACACGTGGGTGCGCATGACGCGCGAATCCAGCGAGTTTCGCCAGCAAACCGAGCAAATGGGGCGCTCGCTGCACGACTGGCTGCGCCAGCGCCATGCCGAAGAGCCCCGGGTGCAGCACTTGGGCGGTTTACGCCCGGCACCCACATGGCCGGTGGCTTTCGCCTTGGCCGCCGCACAAACCGGCGCGCCCCTGCGCCAAGCCCTGCTGGCCCACGCCTTTGGTTGGGCCGAGAACATGGTCCAAGCCGCGCTCAAGTCCGCGCCCTTGGGCCAAAGCGCCGGTCAGC
>NZ_JBYSVC010000094.1:0-8463 GCF_057922285.1 Leptothrix toolikensis (SeqCode) | reverse complement strand
CCCACCACGGGCTGATCCAGCTTGAGCAGGGCTTCAAGCAAGTGGCTGCCGATGAAACCCGCCACACCCGTGATCAGCCACGTGCGCGGCTGGGCTTGGAGGGTGGCGCGAACGGCTTCGAGACCGGGTGGGGCGGCGCGGCTCATAGACGCCACAGGGTGTGGCCAGCCGCCGCGATGGCCTGCGCGTCATAGGCCGACTTGATGTCGATGAAGACCCCGCCCGCCTTGAGCAGCGCCAGCAAGCCCGCCAAGGGCTGGCCGGTATAGGCGTGGTGCGAAACGGCCGCGACCACCGCATCGGCTTGGGTCAGCGCCGACCACGGCGCTAGGGTGATGCCGTATTCGTGCATGGCTTCAGCGGGCTCGGCCAGTGGGTCATGCACATACACGTCGCAGCCAAAGTCTTGCAGCTCAGCCACCAAGTCGGCGACTTTGCTGTTGCGCAGATCGGGGCAGTTTTCTTTGAAGGTCAGACCCAAAACCACGACCTTGGCGTTTTTCACCGAAGCGCCGGTTTGGATGAGCTTTTTGACGGTTTGCTGCGCCACATAAGCGGCCATACCGTCGTTGATGCGCCGCCCCGCCAGAATCACCTGCGAGTGGTAGCCCAGCATGTCGGCCTTGTGTGTCAGATAGTAAGGATCGACACCGATGCAATGTCCGCCCACCAAGCCGGGGCGGAAGGGCAGGAAGTTCCACTTGGTGCCCGCCGCTTGCAGCACTTCGAGCGTATCGATGCCGATGCGATCAAAGATCATCGCTAATTCATTCATCAAGGCGATGTTCAGATCGCGCTGGGTGTTCTCGATCACCTTGGCCGCCTCAGCCACCTTGATGCTGCTGGCGGGGTAGACACCGGCCGTGATCACCGCGCCATACACCTCGGCCACATGGGCCAAGGTTTCGGGGCTATCGCCCGACACGACTTTGGTAATTTTGGTGACGGTGCGTTCTTTGTCACCCGGGTTGATGCGCTCAGGGCTGTAACCGACGAAGAAGTCTTTCTTCCACTTCAGACCCGAAAACTTCTCGATGATCGGGATGCAGATTTCTTCCGTGGCACCCGGATAGACCGTCGATTCATAGACCACGGTGGTGCCGGGGCGGATGTGGCGGCCAACACTTTCAGAGCTTTTGACCAACGGCGTGAAGTCAGGCCGATGCGCCGCATCCACCGGCGTGGGCACCGCCACGATGATGAAGTTGGCTTGGGCCAACACGGCCGGATCGGTATGGCATTGCAAATGCACCGCTGCGGCCAAATCGGCGCTGGTCACTTCACCCGTCGGGTCGATATGGTTGCGATAGGCGGCAACTTTGTCGGCCGCCAGATCAAAGCCCAAGGTCGGCAGCTTCTTGCCGAACTCCACCGCCAAGGGCAAACCGACATAGCCGAGTCCGACGACGGCGAGGATTGTTTCTTTCAAGGAACCAGCTTGCATGAGCAAAAGTGCTTTCGGTGCGATGGGATGGGCCGCCGTGAAGACGGCTGGCATCAAGGCGCAGTCTCGCGACGTTTGTCACGAATTTTATCGTTCAAGCTGAAGGGAACCCCTTTACCCCCTAATCAAGGGGTACTTTCGGCAAAAAACATAAAAACACGATTTTTACATAAGACCATAAATTGGTCTCGTACTTCTCGCCACGAGAGGCCACGCACCATGTTTCATGGGCCTGTTTAGACCACAAACGGGAAAATTTCCCATTTCATTAGAGAGGAACGACTTAACACATCACCTCATCAAGCTGGAAACAGGCACCCAGAATGCAACAACCTACGAATACTCAAGAGTATTTGTGAGTACTTCTTAATTATTTTTTCAGCATCTATGACCTAGATTACGTTCATCAATACGGTCCAGACCAATTGGCGGTCTTCCTGTCTTTCATAAATAACTTCGCAGAGCACCATCACATGAACGAGCGCACCAACGAACGCGACACCACGTCGCAGGCTTCTTCTTCCGCTGCGGCTCATCAAGAGCACCTGGGTGGTGCCCGTGGTGACATGAAGCCCGCCGTCGCAGCCACACAGGCTCAGGCCCATGCGCAGCAGGCAGTGATGGTCAAAACGCGGACAGCCGCCGCATTGCGCCATGGTGAAGAGTTAGACGCTTTGGATGAAGCGGCGGATACGGACCCCACCCCACCGCCGGCCCCCGTGCCCGCTGAGCCTGTTCCGGCCGATCCGGTGCCCGCCACACCGACCGCCCCAGTGGCCCCCGCTGCCGTTGCCGCAGAAGCGGTCGCCCCGGCCGCCGCTGTTGCCGCACCTGAAGCCGTGGGTGCAGCAGCCGCCGGTGCTGGCGCTAGCGCAACCACCACCGCTGCCGCCGCAAGCACCAGTGGCAGTGCCGCAGCCACAGGTGGCTTTTTCTCCAGCACGCTCGGTCTGGCCAGCATGGCCGGTGGTGGTGTGGTCGTTTTGGCGGCTGCGGGCGGCGGTAGCAAGAGCTCCTCACCCGCCCCGGCACCAGCCACAGACACTACCGCACCAACAGCTCCCGTCGTGGCCCTGACCACCGACACCGGCAGCAGCCTGACAGACAAGATCACCCATGCCGCAGCGATCAGTTTGAGTGGCATCGAATCGGGTGCCACGGTTGAGTACAAGATCGGCAGCACAGGTGCTTGGACCACCACCTACACCGCTCCGACCACCGACGGCGTCTACGACGTGTCCGTGCGCCAGACCGATGCAGCAGGCAATCACTCTGCGGCAACCACACTGAACTTCACGCTCGATACGACCGCCCCGACGACTGCACCCACACTGACCTTGCTCAACGGTGCCGCCACAGGGGCCATGACCAAGAGTGCCCTGCTCACCGCCCTCACGCCGTCAGCCGATGCCTCCGCCATCGAATACCGCGTGGATGGTGGCACTTGGTCCAGCACCTACACCGCACCGATCAGCAATGCGGCACACACCGTTGACGCGCGCCAAGTCGATGTGGCTGGCAACGCTTCAGCCATCAGCACGGTCAACTTCACGCTCGACACCGTGGCCCCGGCTGCTCCGGTCGTGGCCTTGGCCAACGGTGCCACCAGCCTGACCAACAGCGCCATCCTGACCCCCGTCACGCCTGATCCGGGTGCTACGGTCGAGTACAGCGTCGATGCTGGCAATTGGTCCACCACCTACGCCGCCCCGGTGGGCAATATCCTGCACACCGTCGATGTGCGCCAAACCGACGCGGCAGGCAACAGCTCGGCACCGACCACGCTGGCCTTCACGCTCGATACCATCGCTCCGGCTATCCCTGTGGTCAGCTTGGCCAACGGTGCCGTTTCTGGTGCCAGCACCAACAGCGCGTCCTTGGCACCCTTCGCTCCCACAGAAACCGGCGCAGTGGTTGAGTACCGCATCAACGGCGGCACGTGGGGTGCATACACACCCCCTACGACTGACGGTGCGTACACGGTGGAAGCCCAGCAAGTTGATGCCGCTGGCAACGCCTCAGCCCCCTC
Organism: Leptothrix toolikensis (SeqCode); assembly: GCF_057922285.1. NCBI lineage: Bacteria > Pseudomonadati > Pseudomonadota > Betaproteobacteria > Burkholderiales > Sphaerotilaceae > Leptothrix > Leptothrix toolikensis (SeqCode). Next base: position 4,990 of record NZ_JBYSVC010000094.1, on the reverse strand, counting down.
GGCTCCGCTGAGCTTCACCCTCGACACCTTGGCACCTTTGCCCGCCACCCTCGCCTTGGCTACCCCAGCCGTGGGCGGGGTCGTCGCTAACTCGACGGTCAACGTCACGGGTATCGAACTCAATGCTGCGGTGCAATACCGCGTCTACACCACCGGCACCACCCCCTCGGCTTGGAACACGCTGGCTCCGGATATCAACGGTGCCTACACCGTGCCTTCGCAAGCCACCAGCGGCTTGTACACCGTGGATGTTCAAGTCATCGACGCGGCGGGTAATATCAGCCCCCTGGGTTCGACCAGCTTTGACCTGCAAGGCAGCCCGGGGCCGGTGGTCGCGTTGGCCAGCGATACCGGCGTATCCACTGCCGATCTGATCACCGCCAACCCCACCCTGAACATCCCCGCCTCGGCAACCGCAGCGTTGTCGCAGACGCAGTACAGCGCCGACGGCCAGACGGGCTGGACCACCGTCACGCCCACTTGGTCACAAGGTCTCAACACGGCCTATGTGCGCTACAACGACCCGCAAGGCGCGACACCACCCAGCTTGGTCACCGCGTTCCAATTCACGCTCGACAACATCGCCCAAGCCCCGACGCTGAGCCTGCAAACGGGCACCAGCGCCCTGACCAACAGCAGCGCCGTCACCTTGGTTGGCGTTGAAACGGCTGCCACGATTGAATACAGCACCGACGGCGTCAACTGGGTTGCCCAGCAACCCGCCGCCATTCAAGGTGCCAACACCCTGTACGTGCGCCAAACCGACGTGGCTGGCAATGTCTCGGCCGCCTCGACCGCACTCACCTTCAACTTCGATAACGTTGCCCCCATCGCCCCGGGTGTGGTCCTGGCCAACGGTGCAACCAGCCTGACCAACAGCGCAACCTTGGCAGCACTTACCGGCGTCGAAGCCGGCGCTTCGGTCGAATACAACGTCGATAACACGGGCTGGCTGCCCAGCTACACGGCTCCTGTCGGTGACATCCTGCACACGGTCCAAGTGCGCCAGACGGATGCCGCAGGCAACGTCTCGGCCGTCACGCCGCTGAGCTTCACGCTCGACACCGTGGCCCCGGCCTCTCCGGTCGTCGCTCTGTTGAATAACGCCACGAGCCTGACCAATGACGCAGCCTTGGCCGCTATCACGCCGGAAGTGGGTGGCAAGGTCGAATACAGCCTGAACGGCAGCGGCTGGTCCACCACCTACACGCCGCCCACAGCACCGACCAACGGCACCGCCTACACGGTAGCGGTACGTCAAACCGACGCGGCAGGCAACAGCTCGGCACCCACCACGCTGGCCTTCACGCTGGACAACGTCGCTCCGGTCACCCCTGGGCTGGCCTTGACGGCCGATACCGGCGTCTCGGCCACCGACCTCATCACCAATAACCCGGCCTACACCGCCACAGCAACCGAAGCCAACGCTTTGGTGCAGTTCAGCACCGACAACATCAATTGGTCGGCCACCCAGCCCGTGTTGGCAGAAGGGGCCAACACGCTCTACGTGCGCCAAACCGACGCCGCTGGCAACCTGTCCGTAGCTTCCGCGCCCGTCACCATCACCCTCGACACCATCGCCCCGGCAGCGCCGTCGATGGTCCTGTCCGGCACCCAAACCGCCGTCAACGCCACCACCCCGGTGACCAATTCGGCCATTGATCTGGTGGGGGTTGAACCCGGTGCCGCCGTGCAGTACCGGGCCTATACCGGCGCAACACCTTCGGCTTGGACCTCTCTGGTGGCTGTCGGCGGCACTTACACCGTGCCCTCGCAACCCACCAGCGGCCTCTACACCGTCGATGTCCAAGTCACCGATGCCGCAGGCAACACCAGCATCCTGAGCAGCGCAGCCTTCAATTTGCAAGGCACAGCGGGTCCGGTGGCTCAGCTGGTCAGCGATACGGGTATCGCGGGCGACTTGATCACCTCCAATAACGCCCTGAACATCCCAGCCTCCACCACACCCGGGCTGACACAAATCCAGTACAGCCCGGATGGTTTGTCCACGAGCTGGGTTACTTGGCCGCCAACCACCCTGCCTTGGGCCGAGGGTCTGAACACCGGCCATTTCCGCTACGTCGATCCGACCAACGCCACCCCCCCCAGCTTGGTCACCACCTTCCAGTTCACCCTTGACACGGTTGCACCGGATGTGACCACGTCGAGCCTGACCTACACCGCCTCGACGCTGGCCGCAACCCAAGGCACGCTGGTTGCCACCGTCGCACTGGGTGCAAACGCTGCTGTGGGTGACACACTGACGTTGACCATCGCGAATGCCTCCGCACAGCCGGTCGCCAAGGCCTTGTCAGCAGCAGACATCGCCGCCAAGTCGGTGTCCATCACCATCGACCAAGCCACGCTGGTCAGCGGTACCTCAACCAGCGCCAGCGCCCAGATCACCGACGTGGCAGGCAATAGCCTCCCGGCCGTGGTTTCCACCGCTTTGGTCTTTGACAACGTCGTCGCCGCTCCCACCGGCTTGGCCTTGGCGGTAGACAGCGGTCTCGCTGGTGACAACATCACCAACAACGCCAACATCAATGCTGCCGCACTCGTCGGCGTCGAACCCGGCGCTTTGGTCGAGTACAGCCTGGACGGCGGCCTCTCTTGGGGCGCTTACACAGCACCCACCGTCAACGGTCAACACAGCGTGCTGGTGCGCCAGACCGACGTGGCCGGCAACCTTTCGGTCGCCTCTGCACCGCTGAGCTTCACCCTCGACACCGCTACCCCAACCGTCGCCTCGGTCGCCTTGACCTACGCAGCCTCCACCCTGGCTGCAACCCAAGGTACCGTGACCGCCACCGTCGCCTTGGGGGCCAACACCGTCGCGGGCGACACCTTGGCGCTCACCCTCGCAGGCGGCGCTGTGACAACTCAGCCTGCGGCCGTGATCCTCTCGGCCACGGACATCGCCAACGGCTCGGTCACCCTCACCATCAACCAAGCCACCCTTACCAGCGGCTCGTCTTACACCGCCAGCGCCCAGATCACCGACGTGGCAGGCAATGCCTCCGCCACCGTGGCCTCCACCGCTTTGGCCTTCGACAACATCGTCGCAGCCCCCACCGGCTTGGCCTTGGCGGTAGACAGCGGTCTCGCTGGTGACAACATCACCAACAACGCCACCTTGGCAGCACTCGTCGGCGTCGAAGCCGGTGCGTTGGTCGAATACAGCTTGGACAACGGCGCTTGGGGCGCTTACACCCCGGCTACCCTCACCAACGGTCTGCATACCGTCAGCGCACGTCAAACCGACGCAGCCGGCAACCTCTCGGTCGCCTCCGCACCGCTGAGCTTCACCCTCGACACCGTCATTCCGACCGCATCCGCTGTCGCTTTGGCCTACACCGCCTCGCCCTTGGCGGCCACCGCCGGCACCCTCGCAGCCAACGTCACCTTGGCCGCAGGCACTGCCGCTGTCGGCGACACCCTCAATATCTCTATCCCCAACGGTGCGACGCCCGTTACTGCCTCGGCCATCCTCAGCGCTGCGGATATCGCACTCGGCTCCGTCTCAGTGCCCGTACCCACCACTGCTTTGATCAGCGGTACCACTTACACCGCCGCCGCATCCCTCACCGATGTGGCGGGCAACACCTCGATGCCCGTGGTTTCCACGTTGGCCTTCGACAACATCGTCGCAGCCCCCACCGGCTTGGCCTTGGCGGTAGACAGCGGTCTCATGGGTGACAACATCACCAACAACGCCACCTTGGCAGCACTCGTCGGCGTCGAAGCCGGTGCGTTGGTCGAATACAGCTTGGACAACGGTGCTTGGGGCGCTTACGTCCCGCCGACCCTCAACGGTCTGCATACCGTCAGCGCGCGTCAAACCGACGCAGCCGGCAACCTCTCGGTCGCCTCTGCACCGCTGAGCTTCACCCTCGACACGGTGGCCCCGGTCGCGCTAGCGGTGAGCCTGCTTAATGACTCGGCTGATCCATCGCCCTTCGCCGCCTTGGGCTTGGGTACGGACCGCATCACCAAAGATCCAACCGCCAATTTCACCCCAGAAACAGTGGGCAATCTGGTCGAATACAGCACCAATGGTCTGACGGGCTGGACGCCGATCACCACCTTGGCACCCGGCGCGCTGGCTGATGGCGTGTATAGCCTCTCAGTGCGTGAAACCGATGTGGCGGGTAACACGACCACTTCGGCCCCTGGTGCGTACAGCTTCACGCTCGATGCAACTGCCACGACACCGACCGTGGTGTGGGATCCATTGACCTCAAAAGTGGCGGCGAATGGCAGTGTGTACACAAAGAACGGGATGTACACGGCCAACGCCACGGACCTGCACCCATCCACCGACATGTACAGCTTGGACGGTGTAACTTGGTTCAACTTGCTTGACATGACGACCATTGCGATCCCCGGTCGGCTTGTCAACACCATCACCGGCGCACCCTTCACGCTGCAAGTGCAATCCACCGATGCAGCGGGCAATGTCTCAGCGATTGCGGCGGTGCCCTTCATCCTAGACAACATCACCACCGCTCCTGTGGTGGGTTTGGCGACCGACACAGGTTGGCTGAACGACACGCTGGGCATCAACGTCAACGCCCGTTTGACCAGCCAGCCCAATTTCGCCGCCGTGGCCACAGAGGCCAACAGCACGCTCAGCTACAGCACCGATAGCGGCATATCGTTCAACCCGGTGGTGCTCAATCCCACCACGCAGACGTTCACGCCGCAAATCACTGTGGACGTCAACGGTGCCGCGATTCCCAACATCAACCAAGTCGCTGCCCCCACCGAAATCAGCCTGATCGTGCGGCAAACTGATTTTGTCGGCAACTTCATGGATACCAACGGCTCCTTCTTGTTGGATAACTTCGCCGCAGCGCCGGTCGTCACGGGCTTCGGCGGAGCCGGATCAGGTGTGGCCGTGAACGACGCGACCTTGACGCTCGGCGGTGAGTCGCTCACGGCGCGTTTTGAAGTCAGCGCCGATAACGGCCTCACTTGGGTCAACTCC
>NZ_JBYSVC010000093.1:0-8747 GCF_057922285.1 Leptothrix toolikensis (SeqCode) | reverse complement strand
GCGATGCAGCCACAGCGCAGGCTCTGCCCTTGATCAGCTTCATGCCCCACCCCAATACCGCCCTCAAAGGCATCGGCAACGTGACCGTCTTCGAGTCGCTGGGGCCTCAAGGCCCCGAGAGCGCGCAGATCATGACCCACGCCGGTGTACTGGTGGGCCGTGACACCGAATGGGCCCATCTGATGCAGACGCTGCAAGCCGTGGTGGAGGATCCCAGCCGCAGCCGAGCCGTGCTGCTTGAAGGCGAAGCCGGTATCGGCAAATCGCATCTCTGCCAAGCTTTTGCCCAAGCCGTGCGGGCTCAGGGCTGGCTCTTGGCCATGGGAACCAGCGACCCCTTGGACCAAGCCTCAGCGTACCGACCGCTGCGGAGCATCTTCGATACCTTGCTAGGCCTAGAGGATGAGACCCATCCCAGCCTGCGCCATCCACGGGTGCTGGCCTTGCTCGATACCCCCCAAGCGCGCGAACGGGTCAGTTTGCTGAGCACCGTCTTGGACCTGGATCTGCCGCCCTCGCTCATTGATGCACAGATGAGTGGGCGCGGTCGCATGGAAGCCACCACCGAGCTGCTGGTGCAACTACTGCAAGCCACCCACACCGGCAGCGTCCGGGTGGTGATTTTGGAGGATTTGAACTGGCTCGATTCGGCCTCGTATAGCGTGCTCGACGCCGCCTTGCGCCGCTGTCCGGGCCTGCTGCTGCTGCTCAGCGCCCGCCCCTTGCTCCCTGACGATCCCCACGCAGCCCTGTTTGAGCCAGCGGTACTCGCCACCCGTGTGGTCTTGGCCCCGCTGGCTGAAGTGGCGGTGCGCAACATCATCGCCGCCGAGCTGGGGGTCACGGTGGTACCTGAGCCCGTGCTGCGCGCAGTGGCCGACAAGACCCAGGGCTTGCCGCTGTTTGTGCGCCAAGTGGTGGCCGCCTTGGTGGACCGCCGCATCATGCATAGCGCCGCTGGGGTGCTCCGTTTTGATCGGCAGGCTCTGGCCGATTTCACGATTCCCGACACGATCCAAGGTGTCGTGGTGGCACGCATCGACCGGCTGACACCGCATCAGCAAAGCACGCTCAAGGCCGCCAGTGTGGTGGGCCGGGTGTTCAGCCTCGACGCCCTGAACAGCTTGGTCACGCAAGGCAAGCCGGGTGATCGGGCCATGGATCTGGCCGGGCTGATCGACAGCGGCTTGGTGGAGCGCACTGCGGAGCCCAACCAGTTCCAATTCAGCCACGCCTTGGTGTGCGATGCGGTCTACAGCCTGCTGCCTTTCAGCCAGCGCCGTGCCCTGCATGCTGCGCTGGGCGCGTGGTATGAGCGCCATGCCAGCGCCACCCGCGCCACCCATGTGCTGCTGGCGCGCATCGCCAATCACTGGTCCCAAGCCCATGATCCCGTGCGCGCCCTGCATGCTTTGGAGCAAGCCGGGGATCACGCGCTGCGCACCGGGGCCTACCGCGAGGCCCAAGGGCTGTTTCATCGCCTGATCGTGCTGACGCAGCAAGGTTTCGGTGAAGGCTCCGAACAACCCATCGCCACCGACGCCGAAACCTCCGCGCGCTGGTCTCTGAATCTGGGCCTGTCGAGCTTCAACTTGGGCGAGCTGGAAACCGCCCGCATCGAGTTGGAAACCTCCGCCAAGTTGGTCGGCTACGCGCTGCCCGGACCGCGTCGGATCGTTCTGGCGCTGGGCTTAGAGCTGGTGCAAGCGGTGGTGCAGCACTGGTTTCAATCCCGTCGCCACCACGCCAGTGCAGAAGCCGTGCGGCGGCTGATGCAAACCTCCGCAGTGCTCGGCACGCTCCGACGCATCTACAACCTGATGCAGCAGCCGGCCTACACGATGTACGCCATCGTGCGGCGCTTCAACCTGCTGGAGCCGCAGCACTCGGCCGACAACCCCGAACACGTCGAAGCCTTGGGCGGGATGATGTATCTAAGCACCATGGCCGGCCATTACGGTCTGGCGGATCGCTACGCCAACCGCTGCCTGGGGGCCCAAAGCGTGCGCTTGCAGCATCCCTTGGCGCATGCCGAAGCCATCTTGCCCGTGTCCTTGAGCTATCTCGTGCAAACACGCTGGGAGCTTTGCGAGCGCACCGGCAACGAGGCCGCGCAGACTTTTCAGCAACTCGGTGAGCGCCAATCGCGCATGGTGATGATGTCGATCTTGGCCAATGCCGCCGAGTTGCAAGGCGACTTTGAGTGCTCGGCGCAGCGCTATACCTTGGTGCGCCGCTTGGCTGAAGAGGCGGGCGACCAGCTCAGTCAGTGCTGGAGCGCGGGCGGTTTGGCGATCCTTGCCATCCGCCATGGCCGCTATCACGAAGGCGCTGAGCTCGCCCGGCGGGCGGTGATCTTGGCTCAAGCGTGTGGCGAAGCGGTGTCCTATCTGTCCGACAGTGGGTTGTTGGCGCTCAGCTTGTTCGAAGCCGGTCATCTGCAAGCCGCCCGCGCTTTGGTCGAAGAAAGCGTCCCACAGATCGCCGCCTTGCCGCGCATCCCCACCGCCCACCACACCTTGAATGGGCTCGATACGTTCTCCGAGCTGATCCTGCGCTTTTGGGAGCTCGAAGCCCCGGTACGCGGCAGCGCCGCTTGGCTCCGCTGGGCCAGGCATGCCGCCTTGGCCACCGACCGCATGAGCGGCTTTGCCAAGGTCTTTGCCATCGGTGCCCCGATGGCCGCCCAACGCCAAGCCTTGCAACACTGGCTGCACGGCCGCCACGCCAAGGCGATCAAAACGTGGCAATACGCCATCGCTGAAGGTGAGCGCACCCGCATCCCCTTCGAAACCGGCAAAGCACACCTCGAACTTGCGCGCCACCTCCCGACGGGTAGTCCCGACCAACGCCATCACGCCCTCCAAGCCACCACCCTGTTCCAGCGCATCGGTGCCAAGGGCTTGGCGGAACGGGCTCGATGTCTTGCCTCGGCATGACGCGCGCGCCAGAGGTGCGAGACAATCAAGACCGTGAACCAGATCGACATCTTCCCTTGGGATGACCACTTCAATACTGGTTTTGCCAACATCGACGCCCAGCACCGCAAGCTGGTGGCGCTGCTCAATCAGTTGGCCAGTCAGGTCGCGGGCGGCGCAGATACCCAGACGCTCAACACCATCTTCGATGAGCTGGCCGCCTACGCGGTCTATCACTTCGACACCGAAGAAACCCTCTGGCGGGCTTACTTGGCGGGCGATCCGGCCGAAATCGGTCATCGCGCCACCCACGAGGCCTTCCGACAGGACGTCTCACGGCTCAAAGCGGCACTCAATCAAACCTCGTCCCACCAAGTGGCCGAGGAAACGCTGGGCTTTCTGGCCCACTGGCTGGCGGCGCACATCCTCGAAGCGGATCGCAGCATGGCTTGCACCGTCCATGCGCTCCAGCAAGGGTTGTCGCTGGATGCCGCCCGATTGCGCGCCCGCGAGGAAATGGGCGGCACGACCCGCGCGCTGATCGATCTGATCCTATCGATTTACGGCACGCTCTCGACCAACACCCTGCGGCTGATGCGTGAACTGGCCGAGCACCGCCAAGCCACCCTAGAGCTGAACCACACCCGCAAGGCCCTGCAACAGCGAGATCACTACCAGCGCGCCTTGCTCGACAACTTCCCATTCTTGGTCTGGCTCAAGGATGAAAAAAGCCGTATCTTGGCCGTCAATCGGCCCTTTGCCGAAGCCTGCGGACACACCGATCCGGATGCGCTGAACGGGATGAGCGATCTGGACATCTGGCCCGCCGATTTGGCCGAAAAATACCGTGCCGACGATCTTGAAGTCCTGCGCACCGGCCAGCCAAGATCGGTGGAGGAATGGATCGAAATCGACGGCAAACGCCGCTGGTCCGAGACCTACAAATCACCGATCAAACTCGACGGCCAAGTGATTGGTACCGTGGGCTTTGCCCGCGATATCACCGAACGCAAAGAGGCCGAGGCCGAACGCGACAAGATTGACGCCGATCTGCGCATCGCCGCCACCGCCTTTGAAGCCCAAGAAGGTATCGTCATCACCGATGCCGCACAGCGCATCATCCGCGTCAACAGCGCCTACACCCGCATCACCGGCTACACCCAAGACGAAGTGTTGGGCCATCGACCCAACGTGCTTGCGTCAGGCCGCCACGACAGCGCCTTTTTTGAGGCCATGTGGCACAGCATCCAGCACAAGAACGCTTGGGAGGGCGAGATCTGGAACCGCCGCAAGGACGGCAGCCTCTACCCTGAGTTCATCGTCATCACGGCGGTCAAAGATCGCCATGGTCAAGTCACCCACTATGTCGGCACCTTCACCGACATCACTGAGCGCAAGACGCATCAGAAGCAACTTGAGTTGCTGGCGCACTACGACCCGCTGACCGGCCTGCCCAACCGGGTGCTGTTGGGGGATCGGTTGCGCCAAGCGATGGCTTTGGGGCGTCGCCGACAGCAACTGTTGGCGCTGGCCTTCATTGATCTGGATGACTTCAAAACCGTCAACGATGACCACGGGCATGAAGCTGGCAACCACCTGCTGACCCTCTTGGCCGAACGGATGCAGCACTGTCTGCGCGAAAGCGACACCCTGTCGCGCTTGGGTGGGGACGAGTTCGTCGCCATCTTGGGCGATCTGCCCGATCCACAGTCCTGCGTGCCTTGGGTGCAACGCTTGCTCGACGCCGCCGCGCAGCCGGTGCCCTTCCACGACATCATGCTGCACGTTTCATGCAGCATCGGCATCGCTTTTCATGCCCCCACCGATGAGCGCGACGCGGATCAGCTCCTGCGCGAAGCCGACCATGCGATGTACCAAGCCAAGCAGGCCGGGCGCAATCGCTACCACGTCTTCGACGCCGACCAAGACCGCGCAGTGCGCAGCCATCACGAGAGTGATGGGCGCATCCGCCAAGCGCTGAGCAGCAACGAGTTCGTGCTGCTCTACCAGCCGCAAGTCCATATGCGCAGCGGCAAAGTCTTGGGGGTGGAAGCGCTGATCCGCTGGCAGCACCCACAGCGCGGCCTGCTGCTGCCAGCTCAATTTCTGCCCGACATCGAACACGACGCCATCAACATCACCTTGGGCGAATGGGTGATCGACACGGTGATGCGCCAGCAGATGCAGTGGCGCGCCGCTGGTTTGATCCTGCCGGTCAGCGTCAACGTCGCCGCCAATCACCTACAGCAGAAGAACTTTGTCGAGCGCCTAGAAGAGCTGCTGGCCCGCTATCCCAGCGTCCCCAGTTCGGCGTTGAAGCTAGAGGTCCTGGAAACCAGTGCCCTGGAAGACATCGACCACGTCTCGGCCGTGATCACTGCATGCGCCGCGCGAGGCATCCAATTTGCCCTGGACGATTTTGGCACCGGCTATTCCTCGCTGACCTATCTGAAGCGCCTGCCCGCCAGCGTGCTCAAGATCGATCAAAGCTTTGTGCGCGACATGCTGGTCGATCCCGACGACTTGGCCATCCTCGAAGGCGTGCTCGGCATGGCCACCGCCTTTCGGCGCCGGGCCATCGCGGAAGGGGTCGAGAACGACGACTTGGGCGACATGCTCTTGGCGCTGGGTTGCGAGTGGGGCCAAGGCTTCGGCATCGCCAGACCCATGCCGGCCCACGACATGCCCGCTTGGGTGGCCAGCTGGTGCCCCCCGCCGCGTTGGCGCGAGCGCCTGAGCGTGGTGCGCGAAGACTTGCCCCTGCTGTACGCCATGGTCGAACTACGCGCTTGGATCGCCGACTTGGAAACGCACCTTCAAACCGGCAGCGCCAGCGCCACCCCCGCCCTCGACCCCCACGACTGCCGCTTCGGCCGCTGGCTCGACACCCAAGGCCTCACCCGCTACGGCCAACACCCCAGCTTCCCGCAGCTCCAACAGCTGCACCACGCCGTCCACGAAAGCGGCCGCCTCTTGGTCGAAATGAAAACCCACGGTGCCTCCGACACCGAGCGCCAACCCGTACAAACCCAGCTGCACGATCTGCGGGACCAGCTGATCAAACTGCTGGACGGCTTGCTAGGGTAGGTAAGCGCAGCGTCTGGCGAGGCTGCGTCAGACCGAGCGTGACCCAAAGAAATCGTCAAAATTCAAAGGCTTGCCGGATGTTTTGATATGCAGCGGCGCTGCATGCGATTTTCTTATCTGCTCCGTCAGACGTTGGATTTTGGTATCCATCGATGGATAGCGTGTACAAATCACAAGTCCCGCGCGGCGCGGTGGCAGCTGGTGCGTCTCTTTCAAATAATCAAGGGTGGCTTTGATCTGTTCGACAGCATGATCGACATTGCCACCTTTGAGTTCGACGGCGATCAACGAATCGTCTTTTTCAAGAATATAATCGCAGGCTCGTTGATTATTAACAACGCACCCGTCGAATCGTGTCAAACGATACATCATACGACCTGGATTATCAAAAACAGCGGATGTACTTCGCGGGTCGCTCATTTTTATTTTCGAATCTGTGATGGCTCGACTGCATTCAACATGATTCATACGCCAAACTCCAAGTCGAGCAGAGAAGAAAACTCGTCAGCAATCATGCCTGAAATATCGTCAAGATAATCAGCAGCAATCAGTCCACTTTCATCATCAAGGATGTCTACAAGCTGCCCATCGACCAAGGCATACGCCCGCATTTTTCCGGTAGCGATGCGGAAAGATGGGGGTACCAAATCATCGAAATCGCCCCGCTTTTCTGGCTTGAGAACCCCATCGATCCGCCCCGCCTTGATGAGGTTGTTGAGCTTGGCCAACACGTAGGGGCTGTGTGTGGTCAACAACAAACGCCGAGCCGGCACCTCATGGGCATCCGCCACCAATTGCTGAACCAAGTCACTCTGCGCCACCGGGAAAAGATGAGCTTCGGGCTCTTCGATGTAGAGCAAGTGGGACTCTTGACCTGAGTGCAGCAACAGGCCACTGCGCAGGCCCGCCATCGTCAAGACCAAAGGCAACAACTCCTGCTGACCCGAGGACAGGGATGAAAAAGGTACCTGTCGGCCATCGGGATAAATCACCGTAGGCTGATCTCCGTCCCAGAGAATCCTCCCCCCCAACAAACGGCCGATCTGCTCATGCACTAATAAATCAGAAGAACCCACCATGTTAAGTAATTGCTGCATCTGTACATATTGCCTACCAAAATCAATGGTCAGCGGATCTGTGGCTATTTTCTGATCAAACGTCACCACCGTCTGGGCAAAGTTTGTAAAGAAGGCGCGCCCGGCAGGCACATACATTTGATAAGCAATGAATTCTTCACCCATGGATTTGAAGTACTCTTCATAGCCCCAAGCCTTGATGCGGTGCGTCAATTGGATTGCACCAAAAAAGCCCAAATCAACGGCTAACATACTGCGCATGTCAGTCGCCTTGTTATAAGTATTTTTAACAAGGTCAGAAACTTGCAAATCAAGGCATTTTTCGGGGGCTTGATCGTGCCTTTCACGCATCAATGTCACTCGATATGTTGACATCTGAAATTCAATCTTGAAGTTCTGATGCCCCCACGCCGAAACAGGAAACCATTCGCAGAATTTTGACCTCATATGGTCTAAAAACTGGTCAAAGTTCTTACCTTTTTCGAGGTACTCATACTGTTCTTGACTCAAGCTCAAGCAAAAATAGAGCAGCTTGGCCAGCACACTCTTGCCGCTGGCCTGCGGTCCGATCAGCACATTGATCGAACCCAGCGTAAGAACAGCACTGCGGATGCACGAGAAGTTGAAGACTTGAAGCTGAGCCATGTTCTGCGAAGGTAAGGACGGTGGTGAGTGGGACGTGCGACGAAAACAGGTCGCAGCGATGATAGGTGCATCCATCCCCGCTTGCCTTCTCGGTGAGTGCCCCCTACGCTCACTACCAAGGAGGACACCCATGCCAACCCCCAACACCCGCCGCAATCGCTACGCAGTCATCGCCCTAGCATCGTTCACGCTCTCCGGCTGTGACCCTGGGGTCACTCAGACCGCCGCCTCTGACAAGTTTCAAGCCACGCTGACCGCACAGGAAAAGGAGCAAAAGGAACGACTCCAGAGAAACTTGGATGAACTTCGCAAACTCGCCGAAACGCAGTCAGAACCACCTCACAAAAAGGCCAGTTCAGCTTCGCAAACCCAAGAAGCCACAGAACCAAAATCGACAGCGCCAGAAGCCCCAGCTGTGAGTTTGGGAGCCCATGTGCCAAAAAAATTCCAAGGCATGTGGAGTCCATCGGCGCAATCATGTTCTGATTGGGGTGAGACAACTCTCGCGATTAAATCGAATCGTGTCGATCTTTGGGAAAGTCGAGGTCCGGTCATGGCCGTCGTGGTCCGCAAAGATGAAATAGTCATCACAGCGGAAATTTCAGGCGAGGGTTATACATGGCTGGAGCCACTGCACTTCCAGATCTCATCCGATGGAAATACCTTGACTGATCTCCATCGCGCAGAACCCAATCATTTAAAACTCTACAAATGCCCGAAGATTATTGAATAGTTATTTTTCTAATAAAGAGCGGGTAGATTCAACCAAACCAATATTGATATAATGAAAATATAATTCGAGCGTGTGGTTATCTTTTCAGCAATTTGAATTATCTAATATTTAGCTAACTAACGACGAAGCTGTTTTATGCCTAGCGCGGTAAATATACTGCTATATGATCCGCCTGCCGCATCGCAGCGGTGAAGGGGATGCGCAGATGGCACGCGGGAAGACGGTAGGGGTGAGCGGGATCATCGGGATGATCGTCCTGTTGCTGGTGGGGCTTTTGGGGCTGTTCGG
>NZ_JBYSVC010000092.1:0-8939 GCF_057922285.1 Leptothrix toolikensis (SeqCode) | reverse complement strand
GGCTGGCGGCAGCGCTTTGATGCGCAGGGTGATGCGCACACCGGGGCCTTCGCCAGCGGGGATGTGCTCGGGGGCGCGGGCATCTTCCAGCGTCAGGGTGCCTTCGTGTTGGCGGGCGATTTCGGCCACGATCGCTAGGCCCAAGCCTGAGCCTTCGACGGCCGTGCCCAAGGCGCGGTAGAAGGGCTGAAAGACCAAGTCACGCTCGGCGGCAGGAATACCCGGCCCCGAGTCTTCGACTTGCAGCGTCACGGCTTGGCCGAGGGGATCGGGGATCACGCGTACCGTTACCGCGCCTCGGGCCGGGGTGTATTGCAAGGCGTTGTCCACCAAGTTGGCGATCATCTCGCGCAGCAGCAGTGCATGCCCGTAGACGCAGGCGTGGCCGCGCGGCCACTGGGGCGCGCTCTCTTCATCGGGGCCTTCGTAGCCCAAGTCGATACCTTTATCCAAGGCCTTGGGGACGAAATCACGCACCACGTCCAAGGCCACCTGTTCGAGATCGACCCGTTGGCGCACGGGGTCTTGGGCTTTGGCATCGGCTCGGGCCATGGAAAGCAGTTGGTTGACCATGTGGGCGGCCCGCTGTGAGGCGTCCGCCATCTGGTCCAGGGACGCTTTGAGTTGGAGCGGGTCGCGCTGGCCGGCGTCGATGTCGCGCACCGCCAGTTCGGCTTGCATGCGCAGCCCGGCCAGTGGGGTCTTGAGTTGATGCGCCGCGTCAGCCAAGAAGCGCTTTTGAGTTTGCAGAAAGCCGTGCTGGCGTGCCAAGAGCTCGTTGATCGCTTTCACCAGGGGTGAGACTTCTTCGGGGACTTCCCGGTCGTCGATGGGCGAGAGGTCGTCGCTGTCGCGTTCGCGGATGCGGCGGTGTAGGGTGTTGAGCGGCACCAAGCCGCGCACCAAGGCCATCCAAACCAGCAGCACGGCGATCGGCAAGATGACGAACTGCGGCAGGATCACGCCCTTGATGATTTCGGTCGCCAGCCGGGAGCGCTTGTTGAGCGTCTCAGCCACTTGCACCAGCACCGGACGTTGCGCGTCGGCGATCAATACCCACTGCGAGGCGATGCGCACACTTTCGTTGTGAACTTCATCGTCGCGCAGCCGAGCCTCACCCACCGTGTGCGTGTCGCCTTGTGGGGGCAGCGGCAGCTCACGATCCCCGCCGATCCAAGTGCCTTGGGCATCGAGCACTTGGTAGTAAACCGAGTCGATGTCGTCGGCGCGCAGCAGTTGAGCGGTGTCCTTGGAGAGGTCAAAGCGCACCTGATCGTTGCGCAGCTCTAGGCGTTGCGCCAGCACCCGGACTGACTCGGTCAGTGCCCGGTCGTAGGGGCGATTGGCGATACCTTGGGCCACCAGCCACGTCAACGCTAGGCTCATCGGCCACAGCAAAAGCAGCGGTGCGAGCATCCAGTCAAGGATCTCGCCAAATAAGGAACGTTGAACGTGGTGGGCCAAGATGGGATCAGTTAGGGATCAGTTGGGGATTTTTTCGAGGCAGTAACCCAAGCCGCGCACCGTGGCGATGCGGATCGGGCCTTCTTCGATTTTCTTGCGCAAGCGGTGGATGTAGACCTCGATGGCGTTGTTGCTCACCTCTTCGCCCCACTCACACAGGCGCTCAACCAGCTGATCCTTGCTCACCAGCCGGCCGGCGCGTTGCAGCAACACTTCAAGCAAGCTGAGTTCACGCGCCGATAGGTCAATCATTTGGTCGTTGATGTACGCCACCCGGCCGGTCGCGTCGAAGGTCAGCGGGCCATGCTTGATCAGGCTGCTGGCTGACCCGAGGCCCCGGCGCGTCAGGGCGCGCACGCGGGCTTCCAGTTCTTGCAGCGAGAAGGGTTTGGCCATGTAGTCATCGGCCCCGAGATCGAGGCCTTTGACCCGTTGTTCGATGCTGTCCGCAGCGGTGAGGATCAGAACTGGCACGGCCGAGCCGCGTGCGCGTAGTTTGCGCAACACCTCCAAGCCATGCAGCTTGGGCAGGCCCAGATCCAGAATCAACAGATCAAACTCGTGGGCTGCCAAAGCGGCGTCAGCCTCTGAGCCATTACCGACCCGGTCCACGGCGTAGCCGGCGTTGCGCAAACTGCGCAGCAAGCCATCGGCCAGAACCTGATCATCTTCAGCGATCAAGATGCGCATCGCGTTGTCTCCTTATTGCATTGCACGGTCAAAGCGTAAGCTGTGGATTGTAAGAAGAGCGGCTGCTTGGGTGGATACTGTACAAACATCCAGTCTTTGCCATAATGCAGCGATCATTCCAGGAGACCCATGATGGAAGCCACCAACCGATCTACCCTTAGCGCAGAAAAAGCCAAGGCTTTGCAAGCCGCCCTCAGCCAAATCGAAAAGCAATTTGGCAAGGGCTCCATCATGCGCTTGGGCGAGGGCGAAGTGGTCGCCGACATCCAAGTGGTTTCCACCGGCTCGCTGGGTTTGGATATTGCCTTGGGCGTGGGCGGTCTGCCTCGGGGGCGGGTCGTGGAAATCTACGGGCCTGAATCTTCGGGCAAGACCACGCTGACCTTGCAAGTGGCTGCTGAGATGCAAAAGCTCGGTGGCGTCTGCGCCTTCATCGACGCTGAACACGCACTCGACGCGCAGTACGCCCAAAAGCTGGGCGTCAACCTGCAAGATCTGCTGATCTCGCAGCCCGATACCGGCGAGCAAGCGCTCGAAATCGTCGATGCCTTGGTACGTTCCGGCTCGGTCGATTTGGTGATCATCGACTCGGTGGCGGCTTTGACTCCTAAGGCCGAACTTGAAGGCGAGATGGGCGATTCGCTGCCAGGCTTGCAAGCGCGTCTCATGAGCCAGGCCCTGCGCAAGCTCACCGCGACCATCAAGAAGACCAACTGCATGGTGGTCTTCATCAACCAGATCCGCATGAAGATCGGCGTGATGTTTGGTAGCCCTGAGACCACCACTGGCGGCAATGCACTCAAGTTCTATGCCTCGGTGCGCCTTGATATTCGCCGGGTGGGCAGCATCAAGAAGGGCGACGACGTGATCGGCAACGAAACCCGCGTCAAGGTGGTCAAGAACAAGGTGGCCCCCCCCTTCAAGACCGCTGATTTCGACATCCTCTACGGCGAAGGCATCAGCCGTGAGGGCGAAATCATCGACTTGGGCGTGATCGCCAAGGTGGTGGATAAGTCGGGCGCTTGGTACGCCTACAACGGCGAAAAGATCGGCCAAGGCAAAGACAACTCACGCGAGTTCCTGCGCGAGAACCCGGCTTTGGCGCACGAGATCGAAAACAAGATCCGGGCGTCTTTGGGTGTTTCTGCCTTGCCTGCCACCGGCAGTCCTTCTGAGGCTGCGTGAGGCCATGAGGCACTGAGGCCCTGAAGCCGAGGTTATCGTTGTGGCCACCCAAGAGCTTTCCCTTAAAGGGCGCGCTTTGCGTCTGTTGGCAGGGCGGGAGTATTCGCGCCAAGCCTTGCAACGCAAGCTCTTGCCGCACGCCCCGAGCGCAGAAGCGCTTGAGCAAGTACTCGATGCCTTGACAGCGGTGGGTCTGCTGAGCGAGGTGCGCTTTGTGGCTTCGGTGGTGCATCGCCAAGCGCCGCGTTTTGGCGTGGCGCGCATCCGGCGCGATTTGCAGACCCAAGGCATTGATGCCGCAGACTGCGCCGAGGCCTTGGCCCATTTACGTCAGACTGAAGCGGTCCGGGCGCAGGCAGTGTGGCAACGCAAGTTCGGCGCTTTGCCCATCGATGCCCGCGAGATGGGCCGACAAGCACGTTTTTTGATGGGGCGCGGATTCAGCGCTGAGGTGGTGTTTCGCCTGCTGCGTAGCACCGAGATCCCCGGCTTGGCGGATCCGTCTGACGACGAAGTTTGATCAGGATCCGGCGTTTTGTTCAGCGCGTTCGGCTTGTAACTCGTGGCTCATATGCTTCAAGCGGCTGTCGATGATGCTCGACTCGATGAAGTCCGCCGGGCTGATCTGGGCCAAACCCCGTGCCCATTTTTGGGCGGCATGCATTTTCTCAATCGCACCGGCGTGGTCGCCTTGATACCAGCGCGCTTCAGCTTGGGCCCGCAAGCTGGCCAAGGTCAGGCCTCGGCGCTCTTCAATGTGCCCCAAGGCTTGCCAGACGGCTGCATCGCTGGCGTGTTCGGCCAACCACAGGCGTAACTGTTCGCTGAGCGAAGCCAACTGCACGGCGGGCCCCGGACTGACTGACAAGGCTTGGGCACGCAAGAGCAGCGCCGGGCGACTGGCATCAACGCTCCAGAGCGCCATGGCCGCTTGCGCTTGCGCACCGTGTTGACCTTCGATCAGGATCTCAACTTGCAAATAGTCCAAGGTGTGACCGATGGCGGCTTCGGCCACGGCATCGTCTTTGATGAGCGCGCGGGCGCGGGCCAATGACGCATCGGCCGCTGGAAATTGATGCTGCTTCATCGCGGCCACAGCGGCGCTGTAGGCCTGGGTCAGCGCTGTGGGGCCCGTGGCGGGGCCATGGGGCGCGGTCGGCGGGTTGTTGATGAGGCGGTTCTGTTGATCGATGCGTGGATCCATCAGTGCTTGAGCGCGGGCGCGCATCAAGGCATGCTGCCATGTGGCGGACTGGCCGCCCGACGTGGCCCCGAGGTGCTCGGTGGTGCCCAGCCGCGCCCGCGCTTCGCCGATGCGCTCGGTCGTCAAGGGGTGTGAGCGCAAGTAGGGGTACTGCTGGCTATCGACCAGCCGAGAAGCCTGTTGCAACTGGTCGAACATGGCGGTCATGCCCTCTGGGGCAAAGCCCGCTTGGGTCAGAACGCCAAAGCCGATCCGGTCGGCTTCGCGTTCCATATCGCGTGAGAAATTGAGCTGACTTTGAGCGGCTGCCGCCTGACCGCCCATGATCATGGCGTTGGCCGCATCGGGTGAGCGGGTCACGGCCAAGATGCCCAGAATCATGCTCAGTGCCCCCACCATCGAGCTGGTTTTGCTGGCCCCCATCCGACGCGCGATGTGGCGCTGGGTGACGTGCGAGAGCTCATGGGCCAGCACCGAAGCCAACTCGTCGCGCGATGTGGTCATGGCGATCAAGCCCAGATGCACGCCGATATGGCCCCCTGGTAGCGCAAAGGCGTTGACGCTGCGATCACGCACCAAAAAAGGCGTCCAAGCAAAGTGCGTATCCAGCTCTTCGGTGATCTCGCCTCGCGTCCGTGCTGCGGCCAGAAGGGGCTGCCATAGGCTATTGATGTAGGCCAACAGCAGCGGATCTTCGATGAAATCAGCGTCGCGTTGGATCATTTGCATGACCTTCTGCCCCAGCCGGACTTCATTGCCCATACTCAAATGCTCTGAGGCCGGATCGCCCAAGGCGGGCAGGTCGTTGGCTTGCGCCCAAGCAGGGGCTGGGGCCAAGGCCAGCAACTGGGCACTGCACAGGCCAGTGATCAGCCCTTGGCGTAGGCCCCGAAGAACGCGCGACATGGAAGGCAAGAGAGCAAACATGCGTTCTATGATGCCCGCTTTCTTCGCGGTTGCTGTTTTTCTACGTTCATGAGGATCTCCGACGTGTTGACCCATTTCGACGCTCAAGGCCAAGCGCATATGGTCGATGTGGGTGAAAAGGCCCATACCCATCGTGTGGCCGTGGCCACGGGCTCCATCCGCATGCTGCCGGCCACGCTGGCGTTGATCGAGGCGGGTTCGGTCAAGAAAGGCGATGTGTTGGGCATTGCCCGCATTGCCGGCATCCAAGGGGCCAAGCGCACCGCCGATTTGGTGCCACTGTGTCACCCCTTGGCGCTGACACGGGTGGCCTTGGATTGGCGCATCGACCTAGCTGCCAGCACGGTGCATTGCCAAGCCACCGTCGAAACCCGAGGCCCCACCGGGGTGGAGATGGAAGCCCTGACCGCTGTGCAGGTGGCTTTGCTCACGGTCTATGACATGTGCAAAGCGGTGGATCGCGGCATGGTCATCACCGATGTGCAGGTGCAGGCCAAGCGTGGCGGCAAATCAGGGGACTGGTCGAGAGACGCTTTGAACCAAGAGATCCTGCGCACGTAGTTTCGGATCTGCCTCGCACTGGAAAGGGCGTGGCCCTGAGGCGACGATTTCTGCGATTTCTGCGGCCTCAGCGACCTCCAAAGGGGGGAGGCAGGGCGCAAGAAACTCGCTTGAAGCCGGGTTGTGAAACTCTTTCAGGCGCGCTGCGACGTGACGGGCCTTGTCCAGCTCACCCCGCCCGGCCCACGCTTGGGCGTAGGCGATCATGAGCCGGGTGTCGATCAGATGAAACAAGGGGCGCTCGAAGGAGGCCAAGACTTCTTCAGGCTGATCGGCCATGGTGGCATCGGCGTAATCGGCGTGCTGACCGAACAACAAGCTGCGCTGGCCTTGCTCGATGCGTTCTTGTAGCGGGGCCACCCGACCGATCGCCAGCGACGGCTCAAAGATGATGACCACGGTGTAATAGCTGCCCACGGCCCAGACCGTGCCAACCAGCGCCATGCCCCCAGCGGCTGCGAGCCAGCGAGGGTGAGTGTGTTGGCGCTTGCTGAGTGCCGGGTGGGGTGCTTGGGCAGCCAAGGTCTCGACTTCCGCCAAGCCGGTGAGCCAGCCCAGCATCACGGCCATGGGCAGCAGGAAGTAGGCGTACCAGAGTGGGTACTCCAGCATGCTGTGGACACCGACCAAGACCAGCATGAACAAGGCCGCACGCGCTGAGCGGGCGATGGCGTCATCGCTGTGCGTCAAGGCGGAACGGGCTTGCCAAAGCGCGCCCACCAGTAGCCCCAAGATCAACATCGCCATGGGGACGCCGAACTCGGCGGCCAATTGCAGCGGCAGGTTGTGGCTGTGGTCAAAGAAAGCGATGGGCCGGTCGGGGAAGGGGGTCATCGTCCAGACGAAATTGAAGGCTCCCGCGCCGGTGCCCGTCCAAGGATGCGCCGCGATCATGGCCAAGGTGTTCGACCAGATCTTGCCGCGTGAGCTGCTGGGGTCGCCGTGCAGCGTCTTGTTGACTTGATCGTTGCCGTAAAAAGCATCGCCTGAGATGGCGGCCCAGTGCTCCATGCCCCACCAGCCGAGCAAATAGATGGGCAAGGCGGCGATCAGCAGCCAGCGCACTGAGCGCGGCCAGCGCCGGTCGATGAGGCCCCAGAGGCTCAGCATGATCACGCCGACGGTGCCGGTACGCGAAGCGGTCAGCACCACCGAGAAAAGCATCAACACCAGCAAGGCCCCGATCCAGCCGCTGGCCCAGCGGCGCATCACGCCCCACCACAGCAAGGCCACACTGCCCCAGAGCAACAGGGTCGAGAGTTGATTGGGTTGGCGCACGTTACCGATGGCTCGGCCCGGTGTCGTGGGGTAGGCGATGAAGGTGCCATCAGCCCACGAGGGCGCAAACACTTGGATCAAGCCCACGATGACGCTGCCCAGCGCGGCCATCAGCAAGGCGAGCATCAGGGGGGCGGCCAACATGGCGTCCCTGCGCAAGCGCACGCTGCGTGCTGTGGTCCAAGTCAACAACCCGGCCAAGAGCAAGCAAGCCATCGGCACGATACGTTGTCCCCATGGCGTGGGGCTGGTCGGTGAGAGCTGGGTCAAGACCAGCAGCCCCCACATCAGCAGCGCCAAACGTGTGGCTGTGCTGGAGGGGCGGATGTCGATGGCCGTGCTGTGCTGGCTGCCAACGAGCCACAGCCACAGCCCGAACCCGCCAAAGCAAATGGCTTGACTGAGAAACGTTGAGGTGGGTGGCGCGTTGGGTGCCAGTAAGAACGGCAGGGTGACCGCCACAAGGGCAGCCCAGCTCAAGGCGCTTGGAAGCTTCACCATCGACAACAACATTTCAGGCTAGAAAAGACAAACGCGGGCTGGTTTGCACCAGCCCGCGCCGCAGAGCCTGTCAAAAAGCTACAGGCTTGGGGTTGACGGCATTATCCGATCAACGGCAAACCGAGGGGCGATACTTGGGCAGGAGTGTCCCTTTGGCGATAGCCACGGTGCAGTCCCAAGTGATGGCCGATCCCGGAACGGTGCCGGCCGAAAGCGCCACGCCACCCGACATCGGAACCAAAATCAACGTGCCATCACCAGCCGGCTTGGCCATGGTGATGGTGATTTGCCCAGTGATCTTATCCACAGCCACGCCCGTCACATTGTTCGTTGTGGGGGGGGGGGTCCAACCAGCGGTCAAATCGGACGATCCATTCATGACATTTTCAGCCACGGCGGTCTTGGCACCGGAGGCCAAGCTCAGGCCTTCAGAAACCTTGGCGCGGACGGTGTAGTCCTGATAAGCGGGCAGAGCCACGGCAGCCAAAATACCGATGATGGCCACGACGATCATCAGTTCGATGAGGGTAAAACCTTGTTGAACGCGTTTCATGAAGGACTCCTTGAGCAAGTGATTAGGTACACAAGCTAAAGCACGAAGTGTGCCAAGTATTTCATTGGTTTTGGGTGGGCGTGGGCGCGATGAAAACGACAAATCTTGCACGTTTAAGCGGATTCACGCGGCCTTGGGTGACAAAAAATGTCACATAGCCCGTCAGAGACGGCAAGTGCTGGGCACGTAGGTGTTGTGTTTGGCCGTACTGACTTGGCAAGTCCATGTCACGCCGGTGCTTGTGGTGGTGTTGTGGTTGTCCCCACCGCCACCACCCGCAGTACCCACCACCGGGGTCAGTGCCAAGGTGACCCCTTGGGTGGCGGCATTCATGACCACGGTGATGATCCCTTTGGCGTCATCACACTTCAGATCAGCGACATTGCCGCCCACGCTCAAGGTGGTGCCGGTGCAATTGCCGCTTGCGGGCAGCGTGCCGCCACCAAGGGTGAAGATGTTTTCTGCCACGGTGACTTTGACGCCAGCAGCCAGGCCGAGGCCTTCGGTGACTTTGGCGCGCACGGTGTAGTTCTGATAAGCCGGCAGGGCCACGGCCGCCAAGATGCCGATGATGGC
>NZ_JBYSVC010000091.1:0-8999 GCF_057922285.1 Leptothrix toolikensis (SeqCode) | reverse complement strand
CCGGCTCGACAGTCCACGCATGCGGCCACGCTGCCACAACGCGCACCAAGGGCTCTATGTGCTGACAGGTTTGGGATCGAGGGGATTGACCAGCGCCGCTTTGGCGGGCCAAGTGCTGGCTGCTTGGGTCACCGGAGCCCCGTTCCCGATTCCATCCGATCTGCGTGATGCCGTGGATGTGGGGCACATGACCGACTGAATTTGGAGCAGGGGACGATCATCAGCAGCCGTGCCGAAACCGTTTCGACACACTGCGTGACCACTTGGCCGCATCACTACCTGCATTGGCGACCTGCAAGATCGGGATGGAATCAACCCTGTTGACTGCCGCCCAACAGGCCCCAAACTGCGCTGTCATCTACCAAGAGACCATTCTTGACGAAGACCGCATCGACGCCTACAAGCTGTTGGCGATCCGGTGCCGGGTGGATGGGTGATAGGGCGTGAACATGCACAAGGAAACAACCCCTAAAGATCGGTCAGCCCTGATCGTCAAATGGCGTGAATTCTGCTTCGAAAGCGGTGCCGAAGGAGAAGAGGCGCGACTGATCAGCATCATCGGCGCAGCGTACCTACGCCTTGCGAGACTTGATGGCAGCAATCCGGAGATTGCTCATGCGAAGCAACTGCTCGAATGCGCCATGACATGCAAGTTGGCCATGACGGATGGGATATGCCGTAGGCAGGGCACAGGTGCAAAAAAGCCCGCACGAGGCGGGCTGTTGGCTGGGCCTGACTAGCTGTCAGGCAGCCATCATGGAAAAGCTATGGGCGGGCGTCATTTGACTCCCAGGCATGGCAAGCATCGCCATGGTTTCGCCTTTGTCGTTGCAGAACTCGACCTCGTATTCGCCGTCATCGTAGACCTCAACGATGGTGCCAACGTCCCCAGCCTTGACCGAGAACTCAGGAATATCCGCCGAGGCGCGGACCATATCAAGCAGTTCAAACATCATTTGGCATCCTTCACGTAGGCACTGGTGAGCTGTGGCGCACTGCCTTCTTTTCGAACAATCCAGCCTGTTCGCACCATAGCACTTCCAGCCGGCCCAGTCACGGAAATGTCAACCTCGTAGCGTTGGCCGTGCTTGTCAGCATGCTTTTTGACCGATGGGGCACTTTTCAGGCCGGCGTGGATCGCTGAATACAACACGCTGGCATTGTCTTGCGTGATGCCTAGCGCTGAGGAAAAAACCAGCGCCTTATGCCGGCCGACCTCGTGATCAGGATTCAGTGCATAGCCGACCATCTTGGCATCCGGGATGAAGGCGTTCTCAAAATTTGGCAGTGCTTGTGGATGCGGCATGGCTGGTGATTCTGGCTTAACCAACCCGCTCCCCACCCCATCCATCAGCCTCACCAGCCGGTACAGCGGGTCACGCCCGGTATTGACCACCTCATCAAACGGTGCGCCGTTGAGTACAGCTTCGGCTTTGGCCCGTGAGCCCATGACCTGCCCAGCCTTGCTGAGATTGATCAGGCTGCGCAAATGGACCGCTTTGAGCTGGGGGAGCACCGCGCTCGGCAATACGTTTTGCGACGAGTTTGGCTAAACCTCGCGGTGTACGGAAGCCAAGAAAAGCGTTACCGCCAAGATGGCCCGGCTTGAAGCCGCCATGCAGCGCTGATTTCCCTGGCGTTTCCCTGAGATGCGCTTTTCACTGGAGCGGGCGATGGGGATCGAACCCACGTCTTGAGCTTGGGAAGCTCAGGTCCTACCATTGAACGACGCCCGCTTTAGAGCCCCAGATTATAGGCCATGGCCGCCGAGGAAATCAGCGCTGCTTGAGCAAGCAGCCGCAAAAAATTCACGCTCAGTCCAGCACTTGGGCAGCGTCCGGCAAAATGGCGACCCTTCGCATTCCACCCTTGGCACCATGACTGATCCCGTCCAGCCCACCCCGCACCCCATGCGTCCGATCCGCAGTTATGTCTTGCGCGCCGGTCGCTTGGGCAGCGGTCAGCAACGGGCACTCGAAGAGCTCAGCCCTCGTTTTGTGGTGCCCTTTCAAGCGGCTCCTGCTGATTGGGAACACGTCTTCAGCCGGAGCGCACCGCGCGTGCTTGAAATCGGTTTTGGCATGGGCCAAGCCACGGCAGAAATTGCCCAAGCCCGACCCGACACCGACTTTGTTGGCGTAGAGGTCCACGTGCCGGGTGTCGGTGCACTGCTCAAGCTCATCGAAGAGCGCCAGTTGAGCAACCTGCGCATCCTCAATCACGACGCCGTCGAAGTTTTAGACCAGATGATTGCCCCGGCGTCGCTTGCTGGGGTGCATGTGTTCTTTCCCGACCCTTGGCACAAAAAGAAACACAACAAGCGCCGCTTGATCCAGCCTGAGTTTGTCGCCAAGCTGGTTTCCCGGTTGGCACCCGGCGGCTATGTGCACTGCGCCACCGACTGGCAGGATTACGCCGAGCAGATGTTGGCGGTGTTGAGCGCCGAGCCCGGTTTGGTCAACAGTGTGGCCGATGGTGGCTACGCGCCGCGCCCCGACTACCGCCCCTTGACCAAATTCGAAGCCCGAGGCTTGCGCCTGGGCCACGGGGTCTGGGATCTGGTCTTCAATCGTGCCAGTTGATCACGCCGGTTGAGGCGGTGATCAGCACCACCACGCCAAAGGCGATGCGGTACCAAGCGAAAGGCACGAAGTTGTGCGTCGCCACGTAGTGCAAGAGCCAACGCACGCACAGCCAAGCCGCCACAAAGGACATGACCAAGCCGACGATGAAGATCGGCGCGTCCGCCATTGACAGCAGCGCCCGCTCTTTCCAAAGGCTGTAGCCCCCGGCACCGATCAGGGTCGGGATGGCGAGGAAGAAGCTGAAATCGGTGGCCGCTTGGCGGGAAAGCCCAAGCAGCATGCCGCCGATGATGGTGGCACCGGAACGACTCGTCCCCGGCACCATCGCCAAGCACTGCACCAAGCCAACTTTCAAGGCATCCAGCGGCTCCATATCATCCACTTCGGCGATACGCACCTTGGCTGCGCCCGTGGTGGTGCGTTTCTCGGCCCAGAGGATGATGAAACCGCCCAAGATAAAGGTGGCCGCCACCACCCACGGGGTGAAGAGGTGTTCTTTGATCATCTTGCCCAAGAGCAAGCCAAAGAAAGCCGCCGGCAGAAAACCGATCCCGACATTGATGGCGAAACGCTGCGAGCGGGAATCAGAACCCAAGCCCGCCATGGTTTCGCGCAATCGATGCCAATAGACCAAGATCACTGCAAAGATCGCCCCCGTCTGAATGGCGATATCGAAGACCTTGCTCTTCTCATCGTTGAACCCAAGTAACGAGCCCGCCAGAATCAAATGCCCGGTACTGGAGATGGGCAGAAACTCGGTCAAACCCTCGACCAATCCCATCACAGCGGCTTTGCCCAACATCAAAACGTCCAAAATGCGCTCCCAAAAATGCCCGAACAACTTGCCTGAGAGACAAGTTAGCACAGGGCCATCGAGGCCCTGTGCTGCCTTTGTAAGGCGTTTCTAATTCGTTCGAATCGCGTGATTTACGTCGGAAACGAGCTGTTTAGCCCACCCAACGACGCGCGTTGCCAAACATGCGCTGCCACGGGCTGGAGGCGCTGACATCGCCTGAGGTCCAGCTCATCTGCACGTTGCGGAAAACCCGCTCCGGGTGCGGCATCAAGACCGTGAAACGGCCATCCGCCGTGGTCACCGAGGTCAAACCTTCGGGGCTGCCGTTCGGGTTGAACGGATAAACCTCGGTCGGCGCACCGGTGTGATCCACAAAGCGCATGGCGCGCTGCACGCACGAAGCATCCCCACGCTGCGAGAAGTCGGCAAAACCTTCGCCGTGCGCCACCGCGATCGGCAGACGGCTGCCTTCCATGCCCTGGAAGAAGATCGACGGGCTGGCCAAGATCTCGACTTGGGAGAGGCGTGCTTCGAACTGCACGCTTTGATTGCGCGTGAACTTCGGCCAGTCTTGCGCACCGGGAATGATCGGTGACAGCGCGGCCATCATCTGGCAGCCGTTGCACACGCCCAAGGCAAAGGTGTCGCTGCGGCCGAAGAACGCCTTGAACTGCTCAGCCAAGGCCGCGTTGAACATGATCGAGCGGGCCCAGCCTTCACCGGCACCCAGGGTGTCGCCATAGGAGAAGCCCCCCGCAGCCACGAAGCCTTGGAACTGATCCAAGCGCGCCCGACCGGCTTGCAGATCGCTCATGTGGACGTCGAAGGTATCGAAGCCCGCCTTAGCCATGGCGTAGCTCATTTCAACGTGCGAGTTGACGCCCTGCTCGCGCAGGATCGCCACCTTGGGGCGCGTGAGATTGAGGAACGGCGCGGCCACGTCCTCGGTCGGATCGAAGCTCAAGTGCACATGCAAGCCGGTGTTGTCCGGCGCACCGGCAGCGGCGTGTTCGCTGGCCGTGCAGCTCGGGTTGTCACGCAGGGCGGTGATGCGCGCGCTGACATCGTCCCAAGCTTGGTGGAGCTGTTGCAGCGGCGCGGCAAACACCGACTTCGCATCGCGCCAGACTTCGACCGCAGCGCGGTCGTTGGTCTTGCCGACGACATGGCTGTGCTTCGATAGGCCATGCGAGCGCAACGTTTGCAGCACCGCATCGCGCACGGCGGTCGGCACCTGAATCACCACGCCAAGTTCTTCGTTGAACAGCGCTTTGAGCGTCAGCTCATTGCGACGCTCAGCCACTTGAGTGGCCCAGTTCTTGGTGTCACCGGTGTCGGCGCGGCTGTCCGTGATGCCGTCACCTTCGGTGACCAGCATGTCCACGTTCAGGCTCACGCCCACATGGCCGGCAAAGGCCATTTCGCAGGCTGAAGCCCACAGGCCACCGTCGCTGCGGTCGTGATAAGCCAGCAGCTTGCCCTCAGCGCGCAGCTGATTGATGGCCGCCACCAAGCTCTTGAGCTGCTCAGGGTGGTCCACGTCCGGTACTTCATGGCCAAACTGATTCAGCACCTGCGCGAGCATCGAGCCGCCCATGCGGTTCTTGCCGTTGCCCAAATCGATCAGGATCAAGCTGGTGTCCAAGCCGGCGGGCGTGTCGGTCTTGAGCTGGGGGGTCAGCGTGCCGCGTACATCGTCGAGCGTGGCAAAGGCGGTGACGATCAACGAAACCGGCGCCACCACTTGCTTGTGAACCGGACCATTCGGGCCGCCATCGCTCCACTTGGTGCGCATCGACAAGCTGTCCTTGCCAACGGGGATACCGATGCCCAATTGCGGGCACAGCTCCATACCCACCGCCTTGACGGTTTCATAGAGCGCGGCGTCTTCGCCCGCTTCACCGCAAGCGGCCATCCAGTTGGCGGAAAGCTTGATGCGGCTGAGCTCAATCGGCGCAGCCAGCACATTGGTGATGGCTTCAGCCACCGCCATGCGCCCGGAAGCCGGTGCATCGAGGGCGGCCAACGGTGCGCGCTCACCCATGCTCATCGCCTCGCCACGGAAGCCGACGTAATCGGCCAAGGTCACGGCGCAATCGGCCACTGGCACTTGCCACGGACCCACCATCTGGTCGCGGTGACTCAAACCACCCACGCTGCGATCCCCGATGGTGATCAAAAAGCGCTTCGAGGCCACGGTCGGATGCCGCAACACGCTCAAAGCCACCTCGTCAAGCTTCACGCCGGTCAGATCAAGGGCACGTTCGCTGCGGACCACGCGCTTGACGTCACGGTGCATCTTGGGCGGCTTGCCGAGCAGCACATTCATCGGCATGTCGATCGGACGCGTCATTTCCCCATCTGCGCCTGGACCGTCTTGCAAGATCAGCTCACGGTCGTCGGTGGCGACACCGATCACCGCAAACGGGCAGCGCTCGCGCTCGGCCATGGCGGTGAACACGCCCAAGCTCTCGGGCGTAATGGCCAAGACATAGCGTTCTTGGCTCTCGTTGCACCAGATTTCCTTGGGGGCCAAGCCGGTTTCTTCCAGCGGCACCTTGCGGATATCGAAGGTCGCGCCCTTTTCAGCGCCATCGACCAGTTCCGGGAAAGCGTTGGAGATACCGCCCGCGCCAACGTCGTGGATCGCCACGATCGGGTTGGCCGCACCCAAGCTCCAGCAATGGTTGATGACTTCCTGCGCCCGGCGCTGGATTTCGGGGTTGCCCCGCTGCACCGAATCAAAGTCGAGCGACGCGGCGTTGGTGCCCGCTGCCATCGAGCTGGCTGCGCCACCGCCCATGCCGATACGCATGCCCGGGCCGCCGAGCTGGATCAGCAAGGTGCCAGCGGCAAACGGCAGCTTGTGGGTTTGATCAGCGCTGATGGTGCCCAAACCGCCAGCGATCATGATCGGCTTGTGATAGCCGCGCGTCACACCCGCCACGTCTTGTTCATAGACGCGGAAGTAACCGGCCAAGTTGGGCCGGCCAAATTCGTTGTTGAACGCGGCCCCGCCCAGCGGGCCGTCGATCATGATCTGCAAGGGGCTGGCAATGTGCTCGGGCTTGCCCAGCACCCGTTGTTCCCAAGGCTCTGAGGTACCGGGCAGGTTCAGGTTCGAGACGCTGAAACCCGTCAAGCCCGCCTTGGGCCGAGAACCCCGGCCGGTGGCACCTTCGTCGCGGATCTCACCGCCCGCGCCGGTGGCAGCCCCCGGGAAGGGCGAAATCGCCGTCGGGTGGTTGTGCGTTTCAACCTTCATCAGCACGTGTACGGTTTCATCGCGCTGACCGTATTGCGGAGCGGTGCTGTCACCGGCCACCGCCGATGCGGGCAACCAGCGCTGCGTCCTGCCACCTTCCATCACCGAAGCGTTGTCGCTGTAAGCCACCACCGTGTGCTGGGGGCTGAGCTTTTCGGTGTTGCGGATCATGCCGAACATGCTGAGCGGCTGACGCTCACCGTCGATGCTGAACTCGGCGTTGAAGATCTTGTGGCGGCAGTGCTCGGAGTTGGCCTGCGCAAACATCATCAACTCGACGTCGCTGGGGTTGCGCCCCAAGCCGGTGAAGGCGTTGACAAGGTAGTCGATCTCGTCATCCGAAAGCGCCAAGCCGAAGTCCTTGTTGGCTTTTTCCAAGGCACCCCGGCCGTGGCCCAACACGTCCACGTGCTCCAGCGCTTGGGCGGGTTGTTCGTCAAAGAGGTGGTGCGCCGCCTCGTGCTCAAAGGCCACCGATTCGGTCATGCGGTCGTGCAGCAGAAGTGCGCACGCTTGCAGCTCTTCACGGCTCAGCGCCTTGGCCCCGCCCGTGAAGCTATCCAACAGACTGTCCAGCAAGCCGCTCTTCAAGCTGAGACGGAACTCGGTCACGCGCTCGATGCGGTGGATCAACAGGCCACAGTTGTGCGCGATGTCGGTCGCCTTCGAGGCCCACGGCGAGACGGTGCCCAGACGCGGCATCACCACGATCAACACACCGTCATCACCGCCTGCGTCGCCCACGCCACCTTGATACGGATCGCCATAGTCCAGCAAAGCCGCCAAGCGCTGGGTCTCGGTCTGCGCCAAAGCGGCATCGGTCCAAGCCCAATGCACATGGCGCGCGGCCACCGCTGTGATGCGCGGGCTCACGGCTTGCAAGGCGCTCAGCAGGGCTTGAGCCTTAAAACTCGACAAAGCGTTGCCGCCTTGGAAGGACAGGATGTGCTTACTCATGCTCATGCCAACTCTTCCTTGCGCAGGCTGACGATGGGGGCCAATACGGTCGGCAGGGCTTGCATCTTGGCGATGGCAGAGCGCATGCGCCCTTCCACGGTCTGGTGCGTCAGGATGATCAGATCGGTCTGATCTTCGCCTTCGCTGGGCTCGCGTTGCAGCACGGCGTCGATGGAGATATCGCCTTCGGCCAAGATCGCTGTGATGGCCGCCAGCACACCCTTTTGATCAGCGATGCGCAAGCGCAGGTAGAAGGCGGTCTGAACCTGCTCAATCGGCAGGATCGGCGTGGCGTGCAGCGCATCGGGCTGGAAGGCCAGGTACGGCACCCGGTGATCCGGATCAGCGGTATGCAAACGGGTGATGTCCACCAAATCAGCGATCACCGCCGAAGCGGTCGGCTCGGAGCCCGCGCCCTTGCCGTAGTAAAGCGTCGTGCCCACAGCGTCGCCATGGACCATCACGGCGTTCATGGCACCTTCGACGTTGGCGATCAGGCGCTTGGCCGGGACCAGCGTCGGATGCACGCGCAGTTCAATGCCGCCGGCACCCTCATTCACATCGTCGCGGCGCTTGGCAATGCCGAGCAGCTTGATGCGGTAGCCGAGCTGTTCGGCGTAACGGATGTCGGTGGCCGACAGCTTGGTGATGCCTTCGATGTGGGCTTTGTCAAACTGCACCGGAATACCGAAGGCCAGCGCGCTCATCAAGGTGGCTTTGTGCGCGGCGTCCACGCCTTCGATGTCGAAGGTCGGGTCGGCTTCGGCGTAACCCAAGCGCTGTGCTTCTTTGAGCACGACGTCAAAGTCGAGGCCCTTGTCGCGCATTTCCGACAGGATGAAATTGGTGGTGCCGTTGATGATGCCGGCGACCCATTCGATGCGGTTGGCGCTCAAGCCCTCACGCAGCGCCTTGATGATCGGGATGCCCCCGGCCACCGCAGCTTCAAACGCCACGACCACGCCCTTGGCGCGGGCGGCGGCAAAAATCTCCGTGCCATGCACCGCCAGCAAGGCCTTGTTGGCGGTGACGACGTGCTTGCCGGCGGCAATGGCTTCGAGCACCAGCGTCTTGGCGATGCCGTAGCCTCCGATCAGCTCGATGACGATGTCGATCTCGGGATGAGCGATGACTTCACGGGCGTCTGCCACCACGCGGGCGCTGGAGCCAACGATCTCACGGGCGCGCTCGACGTTGAGGTCGGCCACCATGGTGATCTCGATGCCCCGGCCCGCACGGCGACGAATTTCTTCTTGGTTGCGAGTCAGTACATTGAAAGTGCCCGAACCAACGGTACCGATGCCGAGAAGGCCAACTTGAATGGGTTTCATGGATACGCAGATCAATCAAAAGGAAGAAAAAATCAGGTGCCGTGCCGACGGCGATACCCATCGAG